>JANQIB010000062.1 GCA_028282385.1 Alphaproteobacteria bacterium | reverse complement strand
ATTTCAGAAAACGGAATACCGGGATCTTTGGCGCTTATCACTTTCCGCTGTCCGCCTATTTCACAACCCGCTCCTGTTTCTGCCATACCCATCCGGTCTCCCGGGATATCATAGATCCAGCTTTGCAGTGTTTGTCCTTTATGTGTCAGGGCCACCATACAGCCAAAGACCGGGCGCCCTTGCGCAAAATTACGCGTTCCGTCAACCGGGTCAATCACCCAGACGGGCTCATCCTGCTCTACAATTGAGCTTACTTTTGCAGCGCCTTCCGAAACAGATTCTTCTCCAACGACGATAGAGCCCGGTAAAAGATCACTGAAAATCCGGCCAAGCTCTGTTTCAGCCTCACGGTCGGCAATCGTCACCAGATCTTTCGGACCTGTCTTGGTGTCGATTTCATGATCCGCCAGGTTTTGAAAACGCGGTGTAATAATACTCTCGGTGACATCCCTGTTATAGTCAGGGACCTTATGTGGATCGATAGATTTCATTTTTCACTATATCCAAAAAGAGACTGGAACCGGGCGAGCTGCGCCGGGTCGATCATAACATCAAAATGCACGCCGGTCTCATCATCTTTGCGCGCTTTAATCTCTGCATGATCATAAAGCCAGGCCTGCGCCTTGCCGTCCGCAAGATCCAGGTCAAAACGGCACCTGATTTTGTTTCTGGCCAGAAAGGCATCAATTTCTTTTAAAAAATCATCCACCCCCTGCCCTGTCAGCGCAGAGAGACACAGGGCATTTTCATCCCGCCGGGCGATTCTTTCACACTCGGTGCGTGCATCCTCATCACACGCATCAATCTTGTTTAAAAGCTCATACAGGCGCGGATCGTCTTTGGGCACATCAAGAGACTCCAGGATCTCCAGAACATCTTCTTTCTGCGCGGCGCTGTCTTCACGTGAGACGTCCCGGACATGGACGATCATATCGGCATAGAGCACCTGCTCTAATGTGGCCCGGAAAGCGGCCACTAAGTGCGTCGGCAGGTCAGAGATAAATCCAACCGTATCGGATAAAATAACGTCCTGCCCACCCGGCAGGGTAATTTTGCGCAAAGTCGGATCAAGCGTGGCAAAGGGCAAATCTTCGGCAAAAACATCTGCCCCGGTCATCCGGTTAAAGAGCGTGGATTTGCCGGCATTGGTATATCCGACAAGGGCGATAATTGGAAACGGGACCCGCTCCCGGGCCTTGCGTCCCAAATCGCGGGTCTTGCGAACGCTCTCCAGTTCTTTTTTAAGCTGGGCGATTTTATCGGTAATGATCCGCCGGTCGATCTCAATCTGCGTCTCCCCGGGTCCGCCCATAAATCCCGCGCCACCACGCTGCCGTTCAAGGTGGGTCCAGGACCGGACAAGGCGTGACTTCTGATATTCAAGCGCGGCGAGATCCACCTGAATCCGCCCTTCCCGCGTCTGCGCCCGCGCCCCGAAGATTTCTAAAATGAGTCCCGTCCGGTCAATCACTTTGGTCTTCCAGGCGCGCTCCAGATTGCGCTGCTGGATTGGCGATAAAGCATTATTGACGATCACTACATCAACCGGTTCAAGCTCAAGCTCCTGTCTTATCCGCTCAACCGCGCCACTGCCGAAATATTGGGACGGCGTGATTTTGGACAGCGTAATGCTTTCCGTTTTAACGACGTTCAAATCAATCGCACGGGCCAGCCCTTCCGCTTCTTCCAGGATATCTTCAGGTGCTCGTTTTGGGAGGCTTTTGACAGACTGGATTTTGCTCAGATCAGGATGCAAAACGCGGCAGGACTCCTGCCCTGTTTTTTCTAACTCAAATGAATCCATAGATAAGAATTATTCTTTTTTTGCGGCGTCTGCTTCCATGGCCTCTTTTTCAGCGGCGTCATAAAGCTGAATCGGACCGGAAGGCATGATGGTTGAAATCGCATGTTTATAGACAAGCTGAACATGTGAATCGCGGCGCAAAAGCATGCTGAAATTATCAAACCAGGTCACAACGCCCTGTAATTTGACTCCATTGACCAGAAAGACCGTGACGGTTGCTTTCTCCCTGCGGATGGCATTCAGAAAAACATCCTGAACATTTTGTGCTTTTTCGCCCATTTTTATCTCTTTTGTTTTCTTATGGTTATTATTGTTTTATGCCCCGAGTTTTAGCGGTTTTCAGGCCGCTCAGCAAGCTTTCTTTTCGGTCCGTTCAAAGAGCCACGCATTAATCTCATCCAGCTTTTTTGCCGTAAAAACAGGTTGGTAGCGCTCAACAAGATCCTGTCTTATGTCATAATGATGGATATAGGCACAATCAACACAGCAATGCTTGGCACAAAGTAAGTCCGTTTCCGTATCTCCGACATAAAGGATCTCAGCGGTTAAAATATTTTCATCCAGCATATCTGCCGCCAGCAAAAGCGGATCCGGCGCCGGTTTGTCCGCATGCGCCTTCCCGGCCCCGACATATCCTTTGATATAGGGCTTCAATGGAGAGATTTCAATTTCTCCTCCAAGAACATCGTGGCGTTTATTGCTGACAATCCCGATCAGGGCGCCAGCCTTTTCCAGATCCTGGAACAACCTTTCGGCCCCGTCAAAAAACTTTAGATAGTCTTTGTGATGCGCATGATAATATTCATAAAACATCCGCTCGGCCTCAACAGCCTGATCCCCGTATGTCTCCGGAAAAGCTTCGCGGGCGGATTTGAAAATCACGCCTGCCTTGTCCCTGTTTTGAACTGGCGGCAGATCAAAAGCGGCGCGGACATGGTTATGGGCTTCAATAATCAGGGCCGTTGTATCAACCAACGTGCCATCCCAATCAAACAGAACTGCTTTATATGAAAGTGTCATTAGAATAAATCCACCTGAATAGAAAAGAGTTTTTCAACTTTACGCGCAGCCCCTTTGGACACAACAACAATGATATGGTCTTCCGCCTTAAGTTCCAGATCCGGCGTTGGCATCAAAACGTCGTCTTCTCCGCGCAGAACGGCAACAATGCGCATTTCTTTTGGAAACTCTATATCACGCAGCGGTTTATTAATCACGGATGAGGTGTCACTCAACTCTGCTTCAATAATTTCAGCTTCACCGTCAAGCAGGCTATGGACGGCTTTAATGCGACCGCGGCGGACATAGTGCATGATTTTTGATGCTGTAATAGCGCGTGGGGAAACAATCGCACTCAATCCTAAAGAGGTTTGGAGCGCATTATACGTTGTTTTATTCAATAACGTGATTGTCTGATCGCAGCCATATTCGCGCGCTAAAAGAGACCCCAGAATATTTGCCTCATCATCACTGGTCACAGCAACAAGTGTTTCTGTTGACTGCATATTGGCTTCTTCCAGAATTGTTTTACTCAACCCGTCTCCGTGCAAAACAATCACATCTTCCAGCTCTTTGCTCAGTGTGATTGCCCGGTCCTGATTACTTTCTATCAATTTCAAACGGATCTCCGGATGTTCTTGCTGGATGGACCTGGCCAGCGACAGGCCGACATTCCCGCCGCCCAGAATAACAATCGACCGCGCCGCCTTTTCTTCATGGCCAAACCCTTCCAACGCGCGGTCAATTTGTGATGTATCGACAACAAAGTAAACTTCATCACCAATCAGCATCTGACTGTCAGGATTCGGAATGGTTAGCTTTCCCCGCCGGTTAATCGCCGCAAGGTTAATCCGGATTTCCGGGAAGAGTTCCCGGAGTTGGCGCAGGGGTGTATTCACCACCGGGCAATCCTGTTCACAAATCACACTGATCAGGTGAAGATGATTGTCGCACAGCGGAATGACATTTGTCGTGCCGGGCACAGACAGGCGCAGCAGGATTGAATCGGCAATTTCCTGCTCCGGTGAAATAATCGCATCAATTGGCATATGGGCCCGGCTGAAGAGATTGGCCCAGGCGGGATCCAGGTACCGGCTGTCCCGGATCCGGGCGATCTTTTTCGGAACGCTAAAGAGCGAATGGGCCACCTGACAGGCAATCATATTGACTTCATCCGAACTGGTGACTGCAATGATCATCTCGGCTTCTCCGGCGCCGGCCGCGGCCAGTACTTCAGGCGTTGACGCATGGCCAAGCACAGCTTTGACATCCAGGTCATTATTAATCTGGCCGACAAGATCGGGATCACGGTCAATCACGGTGACGTCATTTTCATCACGCGTTAGATAGACGGCAATATTATATCCAACCTGTCCGGCTCCGCAGATGATAACGCGCATGAGAATTATGCCCTTTTTTGAATTGGTCCGGCACTGTCTGCCGCTTCTCCATCCTGCTTGTCCGAAGAGGAAATATCAAGGCTTTTCAACTTTCTATGGAGGGCGGACCGTTCCATGCCAATAGATTTGGCGGTTTCCGCAACGCTACCTTCGAACCGTTCGATCTGCGCGGCCAGATAAGCCCGCTCAAATGCTTCCCGCGCCTGACGCAAAGGCTTGGTGAGGAGGGATTCATCCAGGTCAAAGAGCCCTTTCTGTCCCTTATAGGAAGACGGGTTTTCTTCAGATGGATTCAGAAGCAGGACCGGCAGGTCTGCCACGCTGATATTTGTCTTTTTACCGCAAAGGGCAATACAGCACAGCTCGATATAATTCTTAAATGCACCGGCATTTCCCGGCCACTCCTTTGCCTGCAAAGCTAAAATAGCATCCTCTGTAAACTGCAGGGCCGGCAGGCCGGCATTTGAGGCATATTTTTCAGCAAAATGATGGGCCAGATCTGCCAGATCCGAACTTCTGGCTTTTAAAGTTGGCGTTTCAATTTTTTCAACAGCAATACGCATCAGCAGATCCTGACGGAAACGGCCCTGCCGAACATAATCTTCAATCCTTTTATCTGCGATAAAAATCAGCCGCGCCGCTTGTTTCTCGCTCTGAAGAAAATGATGCAGCATATCTTGCGTTTTCTCATCAAGACATCCGATGTGGTTAAAAACAAGGCATCCCTCCCCGGCCCGTTTACAGGCCTGCCGTAAATCCGTGCTCTCAAAAGGCTGAAGGCAGTTAAACATGACGTAAGGCGCGCTTTTGCGGGCGGAAACATCGTGAATCAAACGTGCCACCATGGATTTCCCTGTGCCGGTTTCTCCGCTGATCAAAACACGGCTATGACCCGATCCGGCTTTTTCAATCTCCTGTTTTAAACTCTGGATTGCCGCAGATGTCCCGATCAGATCAAGCACAGGATCAACCGGCGTTTCCTTGAGGCTTTTATTTTCCTTTTTGAGATTGGCCGCTTCAAGCGCGCGGGAAATCATTAAAAGCAGCCGGTCAGACTTAAAAGGCTTTTCAATGAAATCATAAGCACCCTTTTTAATTGAACTGACCGCTGTCTCGACAGTTCCGTGCCCGCTAATCATCAGGACGGGAAGATCCGGGCTGGACGCTTTTAGTTCTTCAAGAATGGCCAGACCGTCTTTGTCACTGCCCTGAAGCCAGATATCAAGAACAACAAGATCTGGCGATTTTTCAGCCGCGGCCTGCAAAGCCCCTTTGGCAGTTCCTGCTTCGCGGACCTGGTATTTCTCATCCTCTAAGATCCCGCGGATCAGCCCGCGAATATCTTCTTCGTCATCAACAATTAAAATATCTGCACTCATTGTTAAGCCGCCTCTTTCGTTCTAACTCTGCCTGTTTCCTGCCTGTATGGAAAAACCAGTGAAACACTCGCCCCGCCTTTTTCTTCCCAGCCTTCGTACTCTTTCAGGCGCTGCGTTGCGCCGAGAATGAGCGCGCCGCGGTGATCTTCCATGATCTTTTTGACAATCGCCAGCCCAAGCCCGGTGCCCTTTTCTTTATGCGTGATGTAAGGCTCTAACAGGCTGGATGGGTCTTCCGCATCCGGCAAGCCCATCCCGTTATCAAGAACCGACAGAATAAGCTCCTCGCGGGCCTCATCACAATTTGCCAGGATAAGAATCTCACCCTTTTGCCCTGTCCCGGAGATTTTTTCGTGAACGGAATCAATGGCATTCTGAACCAGGTTCGTCATGGCCTGGCGCACCTGCTGGGCATCACAGGTCAGGATAAAGCCGCTCTCTTCAAACCCTTTCAGATCAAAAGAAATATCTTTATGCGCTTCCCGCTGCAGGATGATCATATCGCGCAGCTGCTTGAGAATGACTTCGTCACGCATCTCCGGTTCAGGCATCCGCGCGAAATTTGAAAATTCGGAAACCATCCGGCCGATATCTTCAACATGTTTGACAATTGTATCGGTACAATTCGTAAACACATCCGGATCGGTCTGAACTTCATCTTTGTATTTCCGGTGCAGCCGCTCTGCCGAAAGCTGGATCGGGGTAAGCGGGTTTTTAATTTCATGGGCAATCCGGCGGGCCACATCCGCCCAGGCAGCCTTGCGCTGCGCTGATTGCAACTCCGTAATGTCATCAAAGGTTAAAACCGCGCCGTGATTTTGACTGCCGATTTTTTCCGCGCCGATCCGCACGAGCAAAGTCCGTTTATGCTTATCTTCTGTCAGAATTGGAATCTCCGCCTGCTGTATTTTCCCCGGCTTGCCTTTTGCCTTTTTAAGGAGATCGGAGATTTCAGGTAGAAAGCTTTTTATATTTTTTCCGACAAGATGGCCATGATCCTGTTCCAAAATATCCTGCGCCGTACTGTTTGTGATCGTGATAATGCCTTCCTCATCCACACCAATCACGCCGGAAGACACACCCGCCAGCACGGTTTCGGTAAAGATCCGGCGTTGATCCATCTGGCGGTTGGCATCTACCAGTTCATTACGCTGCGCCTCAATTTGTCCGGTCATGCGGTTAAAGGAATTGCCCAGATATTCAAACTCCTCAATCCCTTCAGGCATATTCACCCGCGCGCTTAAATCCCCATCCCGCACCCGGTCCGAAGCACTGACAAGCGCGCCGATGGGCATAACCAGCTGGCGCGCCAGCATAATTCCGAACCAGGTCGCCGCCAAAAGCAGGAGCAGCGCGACCACCATAAAAATAACCGTCACGGTGATTTGCAAATTGGAATAAACATCCTGCAGGGCCTTATACTCGCTTGCCGCATCCTCTGTTGCGGCCAGATGCGAAAGCACTGTCGGGTCAACCATCCGGCCGACAAACAAATACGTATCCTCAAACGCATTCAGTTTCGTAATCGCCCGCACCCGGTCTTCTGTTTCCCCTGTCATGAGGATCACTTCCCCTTCACTGACCTGATCGAAGACATAGGTTGGCAGTGTTTCAAAACTGAGTGTAAAAGTCAGGCCGCCGCGCGCAATCACACGCCCGTTTTTCTGAAACATCATCACTTCTGTCAGGTTTCGCAAATAAGCCTGCGTTTCAAGCATACGCTCAAAACCGGAGCGGCTTTCAAGGTAAAGCCCGGCCTGCCGGTCGACATCTCCGGCCATCGCTAAAAGATCCGCGCGGATCACCTGCTGGTGTTCTTCCAGGTAGGCTTCCGCAACAGCCTGCGATTCAACAACGGCTGTTTGTACCCGGTCTGAAAACCAGCTCTGCACACCGTAATGAAAAAAGAAGGCCGAAAAGATCGCCATCATAATCGCGGGCGCCGCAGCCATTAATGAGAAAATCAGCACCAGTCTGACATGAAGCTTGGAGCCGGCAATCCCCTGCCGCCGCCCGGCCCAGATTTTGGCAACCCGCCGGCCAATCAGCATGGCCAGCATCAGAAGGATAACCAGGTTCAGGTTTAACAGCCAGACAACGCTGTCCGGATCATCTCCGAAGGGCGGCGTTGCCGTCAGGGCCGCATAGGTTGCAAAACCGCTAATGATCGCGGCAATGATCAATAAAACCGCAAGGCGCATGCTCCAGCCGCGCCCTGAAAACCTGCCGAAAAAACGGCCGGCATGATGAAAGACTTGAAATGGGAGGCCCCCTCGCATAATCATAGCTCCAATAATCACAATTTGTGGCAAAAAAGCAACAGGTAAGAATGAAGTGAAGCAAAAGATTTATGTCATCATTCCGGCCGCCGGAAGCGGAGAGCGCCTCGGTGCTGACCTGCCAAAGCAGTATCTGCCCCTTGGCGGCAAGCCTGTTTTACGTCATGTGCTGGACAAATTCGCCGATTTTGAAACAGCAGTGGCTATTTCACCAGACCATCAGGATCTTTATGAGCAGGCTGCCACAGGCCTTGAAAAGGCCCGGAAAATCACCGGAGGAAAATCAAGAAAAGAAAGTATTTATAATGCTTTACAAAGCTTTCTTAAAGTGAATGATAACGACCTGATTTTAATCCATGATGCGGCCCGGCCTTTTGTCCGCCGGGATGAAATTGAAGCTGTGATCGATCAGGCTCAGGATAGCGGCGCAGCGACGCTGGCCAGCCCCCTTGCTGCGACTTTATATGATGCCGCCACAGATGAGACAGTTGACCGCACAGAGAAATGGGCGATCCAGACTCCGCAGGTCTTCCGCGCCGGGCTGATTAAAGAAGCCCATGAGAAATTCAAAGAGGATGACAGCTTTACCGACGATGCCGGGCTTGTCCGCGCTCTGGGACACGAGGTCGCCCTGGTTAAATCAGGCCGTCATAACTTTAAAATCACCACCATGCAGGATTACGATATGGCCAAAACCCTGATCCAGGCTGACAAACAGACTATCACCACGATGGGCTACGATATCCATGCCTTTGCAGAACCTAAAGAAGATGGGGGCGATCATGTAACTTTGGGCGGTATTCAGATCCCTCACCATAAGAGTCTGTCGGGTCATTCCGATGCGGACGTTATTCTGCATGCACTCACGGACGCAATCCTCGGTGCGATTGGTCAGGGGGATATCGGTACGCACTTCCCACCTTCTGATGATCAGTGGAAAGGCGCAGACAGCGCGATCTTCGTCAAACATGCCCTGAAATTACTGGAAGAGGCAGGCGGTCAGCTCATTCATATTGATATCAATTTACAATGCCAGGCGCCGAAAATTGCGCCGCACCGGGAAACCATGATCCAAAACCTCTCTGCTTTGACTGGCTTACCGCCCTCTTCTATCGGCCTGAAAGCCACGACCCTCGAAGGCCTCGGCGCGCTCGGCCGTGAAGAAGGCATCGCGGCTTACGTAAACGCAACTATTCAGCTATAAAAAAGCAATGAAACAAACCAATCTCGACTTCAAACATCCCGCCGTCTGGCTTGCGACCTGGTTTGGCTGCGGCCTGCTCAAACCTGCGCCGGGCACGTGGGGAACTCTGGGCGCTTTGCCATTCGGGATTTTACTGGTGATGTTTACCGGCCTGCCTGGTCTGCTCACCGGCACTATTATCGTGACGGTGGTCGGCTACTGGGCATCCGGCATTTTTGAAAAAATGTCCGGTGAAAAAGATTCCTCTATGATCGTCATTGATGAAGCCGCCGGGATCTGGCTCACCCTACTCGCCGCGCCGCTCACGCCAATCGGGGTCGGGCTGGCTTTTCTGCTGTTCCGCGTCTTTGATGTTCTCAAACCCTGGCCGGTCAGCTACGTTGATAAAAAGATGAGTGGGCCGCTTTCGGTCATGGGAGATGACATTCTTGCCGGAATTTATGCGGCGCTGTGCCTGATAGGATTAAGATATGCAGGATTTGATTACTAGGTTAAGTGAGGAATTGCGCGCCAAAAAGCTGCGCCTGGCCACGGCGGAATCCTGTACGGGCGGGATGATCGGCGCGGCGCTGACGGATCTGGCCGGCTCCTCCGATATTTATGAGGGCGGCTTTATTACCTATTCCAATGAACTCAAAACCAGCCTCCTCGGCGTTCAGCAACAAACCCTGAAAGCCCATGGCGCCGTGAGTGAACAAACCGCCGGAGAAATGGCTCTGAGCACGTTAAAACGCACGGACGCGGATATTGCCATCTCTGTCACCGGCATAGCTGGTCCAGGCGGCGGGACAACAAACAAACCTGTCGGGCTTGTTTATATCGCAGTTGTTTTTAAAGGCCGCGCGCCGCGCATCCATAAACATCTCTTTGAAGGCTCGCGGGAGGATATCCGTAAAGAGACTGTGAAAACCGCCCTGATGCATGTTATGGGCGATCTTCTGGAAGAGGCGCATTAATGGCTAAAACAATCATCGTCTCCGCCGCAGATAAAAATTATTTTGCCATGCTGGCCGAATGGGTGCATAGCATTCGCAAATTTCACAGCGCTGAAGATTATGATATCGGCATTGTGAATGCCGGGCTAACACCTGAACAAGCGGATTACCTGACATCGCAGGGCTGCATTGTCAAAGACATAGACTGGCCCTGCCCTGTCCCGGCGCATAAGGTCAAAGGCAAAGAGTATCTCAAGGGCTGCCTGTGCCGTCCCTATTTGCCGGAAATTTTCGAAGATCACGACATGTTCGTCTGGATGGATTCCGATACCTGGGTTCAGCGCGGTGATATCATACCCGGCTTCATCGAGGCCGCCGACAAAGATAAAATTGCCCTCACGGCGCAGGTAGACCGTCATTACCCTCGTCAGATCAGGATTAAATGGCTCGCCCGCATGCCCTTCAAGCTGCGTGGTTTTTATTTTAGCAATGCCAAGAAATCTTTTGGTTTTGAAAAGGCCAAAGAGCTTTACCCCTATCACGTTTTGCTTGCCGGGATGTTTGCAATGCACCGGGATGCACCGCACTGGAAACGCTGGGCAGAACTAATGTCCGGCGCGGTTCAGACAGGAAAGGTGTTTACCGCAGAGCAACTCACGCTCGGCATTCTTTGTTACCTTGAAGACTATGCCAAAAATATCCTGCCCGGCTGGATGCACTGGCTGTGTGAATATAAACCGGCCTGGAATGAAGAAACCGGCCAGTTTGTTGAACCTTATTACCCACATGAAACAATCGGTGTCTTGCACTTATCCGGCTGGGATGAGATGCGTATCAACCGTTCCTTGAAAACAGACTTTGAAACCCTTCAGGGCGGCAAGATTGAACGGTCATACCGTTATGTGGACTTTGACGGGGAAACCCTCTCCCCTGTCATTTCGAACGGCTGCAACGCAGCCGGAGAAATCTCATGAGATCCCTCCGCTTCGCGTTCGGGATGACGTTTTAAGAAGCGCCATAAAGCTCTTCCGCGCGTTTTTCAAAAGCATTGACCATACGGTGGACCACTTCATTAAAGAACAGCTTAGAAAAAGTCTGCAAAGCCACGTTGGAAAATTCAAACTCCACTGAAAAATCAATAATACAGGTTCCGTCTTCAAGCGGTGCAAATTCCCAATTATTTTTGAGGTTTTTCAGCGGACCTTTCAGATATTCAATATGGATACGTTTTTTCGGCGTCAGGACAACTTTCGAGGTAAAACGCTCCCGGAACATTTTATACCCGATCACCAAATCGGCGTAAAAAACATCATCACTCTCACGGGAGTTAATCCGGCTGCCGATACACCACGGCGCAAATTCCTTATAGCTGGCCACATCCGCCACCAGATCAAACATCTGCTCGGCGCTATAGGGAAGATGTTTTTGTTCAATGTGAGAAAGCATAATGTTTTAACCACGGAGACACGGAGACACAGAGTTATAAAATAATTCTTTTAATACCGTCTTTCATTAAAGGGCAGTTGAAATTGAGCAAAAGACCTAGCTTGCAATCTGTAATTTTTAAATAAGTTAAAAGCTGCGCTTCATGTATAGGAATAATTCTTTCTACACATTTCAATTCTACGATTATTTTATTTTCTACAATTAAATCTAATCTGAAATCTGTTTTTAAAACTATTTCTTCATATGGAATTTTTAATCTCTTTTGTCTTTCATAGCTTAAACGCCGTTTTTCAAATTCATAACAAAGGGCTTCTTCATATATACTCTCAAGTAATCCCGGCCCAAGGTTTTTATGAACGTTAATGGCAGAATCTACAATTGCTCCGGATATATTATTGAGATCCATCTCTGTGTCTCTGCGCCTCTGTGGTTAGTTATTCATTGACGGCAAGCTTTTCACCACGTGCAGCTTTGAGGCGGTCAAAATCTTCACCCGCATGATAGGAAGACCGCGTGAGCGGCGTGGCAGAGACCATCAAAAACCCTTTCGCGCGGGCTATGCGTTCAAGACCTTCAAACTCTTCCGGCGTCCAGAAATGCTCCACCGGCGCATGTTTAGGGGTCGGCTGGAGATACTGACCAATCGTAATGAAATCTACATCGGCGGCGCGCAGATCATCCATCACCTGTCCAACCTCTTCTTTTGTTTCACCAAGGCCCACCATCATGCCGGATTTGGTGAATTGCGACGGGTCAACTTCTTTCACGCGTTGCAAAAGACGAAGACTTCGGAAATATCGTGCACCGGGGCGGATGGTCGGGTAGAGCCGCGGCACGGTTTCCAGGTTATGATTAAACACATCCGGCTTTGCCTTGATCACACGGTCAAGCGACTCGATATCCCCGCCAAAATCACCGGGCAGGATTTCAATCGTTGTGTCCGGCGATTTAAACCGGATCGCTTGAATAGTCTTTTCAAAATGCGCCGCGCCGAAATCCTCCAGGTCATCGCGGTCGACAGACGTCACCACAACATGTTTCAGGCCCATCTGCGAAACCGCTACACCCACGCGCAAAGGTTCATACTGATCAAGCTCATCCGGACGGCCCGTGGCGACATTACAAAAGCTGCAGGCGCGGGTGCAAACTTCCCCCATAATCATGAAGGTCGCATGTTTCTTATTCCAGCATTCGCCAATATTCGGACAGCCCGCCTCTTCACAGACCGTCGTGAGTTTCAGGTTTTTGACCGTATCGAGCGTTTCCTTGTAGGTTGCCCCCTGCCCGGCCGGCACACGGATCCAGGCCGGTTTCTTGCCCATCGGACGGTCCGGGTTCTTTTGCTTTTCAGGATGCCGTTTTTTACGGTCAAGTAAGTCTTGGTTATAGGTCATTTTTTTCACTTTATTTTTATCGGGTTAATCCTTAATAACGTAGGAGTATCTGAAAAACTATGATAAATGGCAAAATACAAATCCATCTCATTGGACTTTTTTATAAGATCATCGTTCTGAATACACATACTAGAGAACTCACCTCCAACTTCTATCCTATAAGGAATGCTATATGATGAGTTATCGTGAGAAATAATTGCAGAGAAAGAAGGCCTATTTTTAGCTCTGTCTTTTTTATTCAAAAACCCCTCAAGTCCAACATTATTAACCGTCGTTGCCTCACTACCACGATTATAAACAGTGCTTTTAATATATCGATTATTATCCGTATCTCCGGCAATCACCATATTTGAAGTTGCTCTTCCCTTTAATTTTGGCCCTCTTCGCAACCACTTATACAAGTTCCATAGAAAAGTTAGGGTAGACAAAAAAGCAGCATAAGTAGCTATCCAAAACGTGCTTTCAGGGATATATGGCTCGCCAGTCATCTAAAAATGTACCTTAATTATACCAATCGTCATTGCGAGGCCTTTAGGCCGAAGCAATCCAGTCAATAAAACTCTGTGTCTCTGCGCCTCTGCGGTTAAGTCTTGTCTGGATTGCCGCGTCGCTTCGCTCCTCGCAATGACGCTAAAAATGCACGGTACGTCCATATGCATCCAGCACGCTTTCATGCATCATTTCACTTAAAGTCGGGTGCGGGAAGACGGTATGCATGAATTCAGCCTCGGTGAGCTCTGCCGTTTTTCCGATCACATAGCCCTGGATCATCTCGGTCACTTCCGCGCCGATCATATGGGCCCCGAGCAGCTCCCCGGTTTTTTCATCAAAAATGGTTTTGACAAGGCCTTCTGGCTCCCCAAGCGCAATCGCCTTGCCGTTACCGATAAAGGGGAAACGCCCGACTTTAACCTTATAGCCCTGCTCTTTGGCCGCCTTCTCCGTCAGGCCGACAGAGGCCACCTGCGGACGGCAATAGGTACAACCCGGAATATTGGACTTGTCCATCGGATGGACGTCTTTCAGTCCGGCAATTTTTTCAACGCAGATAATGGCTTCATGAGAGGCTTTATGGGCCAGCCATGGTGCGCCGGTGACATCACCAATCGCATACACGCCCTTTTCATCTGTCGCCATATAACCATCTGTCACAATATGCCCGCGGTCCAGCTTTACGCCTTTGGCGTTTTCCAGCCCGATTTCTTCTGTATTGGCCTGAATCCCCACGGCCATAATCACCCGGTCGACCTTGATCTTTTCGGTCTTGCCTTTGACCTCGACATGCACCGTGACATCATTTTTGCCTTTGTCCAGTTTCGTGGTTTTTGCCCCGGTCAGGATCTTCATCCCCTGCTTTTCAAACTGCTTTTGCGCCATCGCCGAGATTTCCTCATCTTCTACCGGCAGCACACGGTCCATCACTTCAACAACTGTGACATCCGCGCCCATATTCTGATAGAAAGAGGCAAACTCAATCCCGATCGCGCCGGAGCCCACCACCAAAAGAGATTTGGGCATCGTGTCCGGTACCATCGCCTCCTTATAGGTCCAGATCAGCTTGCCGTCCGGCTCCAGCCCCGGCAGCGCCCGCGCCCGCGCACCGGTCGCCAGGATGATGTGCTTGGCGGTGAGGTCGGCGACGGCGCGGCCGTCCTTCTCGACATGGACCTTTCCGGCGCCGTTGAGGCGGCCGA
>JANQIB010000037.1 GCA_028282385.1 Alphaproteobacteria bacterium | reverse complement strand
AATGGCAATCATCATGCCGTGAAAAATGAGCGATACCACCATCCCGCCATTCATCGAGGAATAGCTGTCTCTCATACTCATCTGTCTGGCGGCTAACGTGGCACTCATAATGATTGGAGCCTAGGATCCATTTATGGCTATTTTGAGTTCGAAATCAGGGCAACTTTGCGAAAACCTGCCCCGTTAATATCACCGAGAACCCCCATCACCTGCCCGTAATCAAGGCCCTTATCGGCCCGGATATAAATGCGCCGGTCCTGGTTATCCCCCGTGATTGAGGACAGCATATTGACCAGACGGCCGCGATCTACTTCGGTTTCACCAACATAAATCGTGCCGTCTGTATCTATGGAAACTTCAAGAGGCTTGTTGTCCTCTTCCTTAATGGATTTGGCTTTACTGTCTGGCAGATCTATCGGTACACCCGCCGTTAAAAGCGGCGCGGTCACCATAAAGACAATCAGCAGCACCAGCATCACATCGACAAAAGGCGTGACGTTGATCTCGGCCATTGGACGGCGGCCATAGCGCCCGCGGGCTCCGCCGCCGCGCTGGCGTCCATCCATATCAAGCTGCGCACCCATCGGTTAAGCCACTTTCTTCTTGTTACTGCCGCGGCGGTCTTGCGATTCCAGGTGACGCGACAGGATCGCCGAAAAGTCGGCGACAAAAATATCGAGCCGCCCGGCATAGCGGGACAGCTTCGAATTATAGCCATTATACGCCACAACCGCCGGAATCGCCGCAACAAGGCCCAGAGCCGTTGCAAAGAGCGCCTCGGCCATCCCCGGTGCAACAACGGCCAGCGAGGTATTCTGGGTTTTTGCAATCGCGGTAAAGGAGTTCATAATCCCCCAGACCGTTCCAAACAGGCCGATAAAGGGGGCTGTCGAGCCGACGGTTGCCAGAAACGTCATGCCTTTTTCAAGCTTGTTCATTTCCGTATTGATCATATTGGTCATAGCCCGTTCGACCCGCTGGCGCAGAGACGCCTGAAGATTTTCTTTATCGGGAATACCTTCGGCGGTGTTGTTTTGCCATTCTTCCATACCCGCAGAAAATGTTTTTAACATAGGGTCTTGCGGACCTTTCTTAATGCGATGGTAGAGCTTATCCAACGGCTCTCCCGACCAGAACGCATCCTCAAATTTATTGGCACGGCGGTTGACCTTACCGAGCGTGGCGCGCTTTTCAAAAATAATCGCCCAGCACCAGACAGACGCCAGCACCAGCATAATCATCACCGTTTTAACAACAGGGTCGGCCATCATAAACAGGCCCCACATACTCAAATCACCTGTGTAAGAAGCCCCCACGGCGGCAGCCTCAACGGCGCGGTCAGGAATATCTTGCATAATTTATACCTCGAATTCTTTAAATTTCTCGCGGATCATCTCCGGCACCCGCACGGGCTTGCCCTTTTTATCTACACAAACCACGGTCACCGTCATAGAGAAAAGCATGGAATCTTGGCAAAAAATAGACTGCTCCATCACAAAAGAAGAGTTTTTCAACTCTTTTATCCCGGTTTCAACGGTCAGCATGTCCTCCAGGCGGGCGGATTTGAAATAGTCTGCCTCGATGTGGCGGATGACAAAGAGAACGCCGTGCTCCTTATCCATGAAATCACAGCCCATACCCAGGTCGCGCAGGAACTCTGTCCGGCCGCGCTCACAAAAGCGGATAAAGCTGGCGTGATACATAATCCCGCCTGCATCTGTGTCTTCATAATAAACGCGAAAATTACAGCGATGTTTCATGCCTTATAGTTACAGGTTACAAGGTTCAAGTTGCAAGATGTTCTTGGGGCTTTTTTGCAACTTGTAACTCGCACCTTGTAACTACTCCGAAAACAAATCATCGGAGTCCTTTTGAGCAGGCTCCAGCCCAAAATATTTGTAGCCTTTGGCAGCGATGACGCGCCCGCGGGGAGTGCGCTGAACAAAACCCTGCTGAATCAGATAGGGTTCGATAATATCCTCAATCACATCGCGCTGCTCGGACAGGTAGGCCGCAATGGTTTCAACCCCAACCGGGCCGCCGCCGTAATTATCGATGATACAGCTCATATAACGCCGGTCCATCATATCCAGCCCGCCCGCATCCACGTCCAGGCGCATCAGCGCCGTATCGGCAATTTTGGAATTTATTTCAGCCGCCTTTTCAACCAGGGCAAAATCACGCACCCGCCGGGTTAAACGGCCCGCAATCCGCGGCGTACCACGAGACCGGCGGGCGATTTCCTGCGCGCCATCTTCGGTGAGGTTCATCTCCAGAAGCTTTGCCGAGCGGTTGACGATCAAGGTCAGCTCATCAAGATCATAAAAA
>JANQIB010000034.1 GCA_028282385.1 Alphaproteobacteria bacterium | reverse complement strand
CGTCACCTTGTCAAAATGCGGCGCGCTGTCTGTGCCGGCAAAATATTTTGTATTATTTGCGTTTAAAACAGCCTCGCGTAAAGCGGCCCGGTCACGATCGAACTTGACCAGCGGCAGGCAATAAAGGTGATATTTCAGGCCCTGGAGCAGGTGGCTGACTGTATAAAGAAGATGTTGGGGTGTAATCGTTGCGGCAATATTTTCACTGCTTTGTGCAACAAAATCACACGCCGTTTTTGTGGTGATATGCTCGGCAACAATTTTTAGATCCGGCAGCGCGTCAGTGACACGCGGCAGGCGTTCTTTATAAAAGATATCCTCGGCGTTTGTCTCCCGGTCAAAATAATCCGGCCCGTGAATCCCGTGTTCTTCCCCATGCACACAGAGAATAACGCCGTTATCCGCCATAGCTTTCAGCACATCATTTTCAATGTAATTTTGAAGCGGCTGGCCGAAATCGGCATTGGTTGTACCGTGCGGCGGGTAATATTTTGCCGCCTTTAAAAGCCCGCTTTTGGCGCCGGCTTCAATCATTGCCGGCGTTGTTTCTTTCGTCAGGTAAAGTGGGACAATAATATGATCAAACGCATCACGGCCCGCCGTTTTTAGATCTTCCAGATATCCTTCAATGCTCCAGCAATCACCGTCATCGCTTTTGGAAACTTTAGCAACCGGCGGCTTGGTATTGGGCATCGCCAGGATAGACGTGCATCCCATATCGGCATGGGCTTTGAGAAAGTCTGCGACGGCCGGGCCTTGCCGGAAATGGGCATGCAGGTCGGCCCAGCAGGGAAGGGTAAAGGAAATGCTCATGGACTGCACTCTATCGGCCTTTGCAGATTTTATCAATCCAGAGCCGAGGCTTACGAGTTTTTTTCGTCTTTTAGAATATATGAAATTATTCTGCGCAAGCTTTCATCATCAAGTTTTAACAGTCTTGAAAAGAACTCCTTTACATCAGAAGAAATCGAAGGATCGTTTAGTGATTTTTGTAAAGTCTTACGGAGGTCTTCCAAAATAGAGCACCTTGTTTTGAAATCCCCTTTTTATAATAGCCGATTATCGGCTACTGTCAAGAGGACGTGATGATAGCCTCTGTAAATGGCATGCGCGAATATCAGCGGGGAAAGACTGAAAGAGATCAGAAATAAGCGGGATCTTGGGCAGGTTGAGGTATCAGCTGCCCTTGAGGTTGAATACAATATCAAGCTTAGCCAGTCGGATATTTCTGAAATAGAACGCGGGGAAAGGGGGGTCCGGGATTACGAGCTTGATGCTTTTGCCCGGATTTTTAATATTGATCCAACATGGCTTTTACGCGGTGACAGTTAAGTTTTCATCTAATGGACCGTAACCGGGTGCAGGTTATTTTGTCGTGCCATAATGACAGCTTCATCTGCGTCCGGCGTTTCAAAAATCAGGTGCCCGTTCGCCGCATATAATCCGGCCTTGCCCTTTTTGCCGTGCGGGCGGATATAGGCCAGCTGATCCAGCCCCACGCTTAAGAAATCCTGCTTGCTGAGCTTTGCAAGCGCATCACGGATATTATCCGGGTTTTGTGTATTCATGTTTGTATGTTCTCTCCTGTGTTCCTCAATAGCATCCCGGCGGAGGCCGGGATCCAGTTTTAACGCCTCTGGATCCCGGATCAGCGCAGCTTTGCTGCTTGTCCGGGATGCTCATGAGAGTAAAAGCTTAATCCTTGGTCTCGACTTCGATTGCCGTGGCTGAGGATTTTCCGTTTTTGCTGCCGTTTTGGTCCGGTGCGGAAATCGGGATTTTCTTGGCTGTGCTTTCAGGGGCCACGCGCTTCATGTCGATATGAAGCAGACCGTTATCCAGCATCGCGCCGAGAATCTCTATCCCGTCACCAAGCGCAAAGCTGCGCTGGAACTGGCGGGCGGCAATTCCGCGATGGAGAAAAATACGATCTTCATCTTCGCTCTGGTTGCCCCGGATCACGAGCTGGTTTTTCTCATGCTCAATCTCAAGGTCATCCATCGTAAAGCCGGCAACAGCCATCGTAATCCGAATGCCGTCTTCGCCAATTTGTTCGATATTGTAGGGGGGATAGCCTTCACCGCCTGAGCGGCGGATACGGTCAAATGTTTTTTCGAAATCTTCAAAGCCCAAAAATAACGGGCTATCGAAAAGAGATAGTCTGGTGTTCATTTACTCCTCCTATGAGCAAGTAACGCCTTGATATTTTCCTCCTGACGGCGTTGCTTCGTCGCTTACGTAGGCTGTTCTACGCTTCGCTCCTCGCGCCTTGTCAGGCGAAAAATCTCTTTGGCTATATGTTTTGTCAGAGGCCCGCACCATGCAGCGCCTCTTGATATATTATATAAAAACGGTCTTTAGAATTTCAAGGGGTCGGTTAAGCAGCTGATTCTTTTACAAAAAGCCGGTCGCAATAGGCGCATTCAACGCTGTCGCGGCCATTAAAGCTGTACCAGACGCGCGGATGGCCGAGCGGTCCGACACCGCCGTCACAATAAACCTGGTCGGTATCTGCCGGAACCGTAATAGTTTCCGGGGCGCTTCCGGTCTTATTGTTCTGTTCTTTGGTTTTCTTTTGTTTGGCGCTCATGGCTGTTAACGCTTTGTTATCTAAGATTTCCTAAAGTGACATGAGATGCGGCCTCCCGCAAGCTAAAAGGAAGATCATTGTATGAGCGCAAACGCTCCTCAGAAACAGCGAAAATTGATGCCCGTCAAGGTGAAGGCTGACGCGGTTTTAGAGAGCTGGCGCGCCTCTTTATTCAGTTTTGAATGGCTGGATAAGGACGGGAAGATCCGCGCGCCTGAGGATATGCCGGTGCGCGAACGTGAAAAGCGCAGCGCGGCCGGGCAGCAGATTAAAAGCGGGTCTTATGACCTGCCGGTTCTGGGGATCGGTCTTCAGGACAATATTGAAATCGGGTCCGGCAAGGCTGTCTTTTTAACACTGGCAGCGCGCGGGGACACAGAGATTGAGGTCCTGATTCCCGAAGGTTTGGAAAAAGATTTCGCTGGTTTTTTAGCTTAAAGTTTTCAGCTTAGAATTTTGTAATCCAATTCGACAGTGCTGCCGTCTTTAGGGTCCCGCACAGTTTTTTTAATTTCAACGCGGGCCACGCCTTCCCCTTCGACCAGATGCCGCGCATATTCGAGCGCTTCATTGGCCGTTGTCAGATTTTCATGTTTGCGCCAGTGCCCCGCCGGATTATAGCTGTATACGCAAAAGCTGATCTCCTGGCGCTGCCGCTTTGCAGGGCCTAAAAGCTTTTGCCAGAGATCCGGCCTATCGTGAAAAGAAACCGTGTTCACGCCCTAAGAGTTGACCAAAAATCTTAACAAAAGGTTAAAATTTACCTTTTAGCGCCGCCGCGCCTGGAAGAACTCTTTCAGGATCTGCCCGGCCTCATCTGCCATAACTCCTTGTTCCAGTTCAATTTTATGGTGGCAGGTGGACTGTTCAAAGAATCTTGGTCCATGGAAAACGGCGCCGCCTTTCGGGTCCTGCGCGCCGATCACGAGGCGCGGGATTCGGGCAAAGGCAATGGCGGCCGTGCACATCGCGCAGGGTTCCAGCGTGACATAAAGATCATAATCCGGAATCCGCTGCGCGCCCTCTTTTTGGCAGACATCGCGGATGACAAGGATTTCCGCATGGGCGGTCGGATCGCTCAGTTCGATGGTGCGGTTGCCAGCGCGCGCAGCGATCTCGGCGTTCTCCCGGTTCACCAGGACTGCGCCGATAGGGACTTCCCCGCGCTTTTCTGCCGCACGGGCCTCTTCCATTGCGACTTCCATATATGCTACATCACGTTTCATAAGGAGCGTCTTAATGGAAAAAGACCCAAAAAGCAAAAGCTCAGGTAAGGGGCAAAGAATCGCCAAAGCAATGGCGCATGCGGGCCTATGTTCGCGCCGGGAAGCGGAAAGCTGGATTGAACAGGGCCGTGTGCAGGTCAATGGCGCGGTTTTAACAACGCCGGCGACTTTGGTCACAGAGCGGGACCGGGTTGAAATTGACGGCAAGCCGTTGCCGCGCGCCGCAAAAACGCGTTTATTTCTCTATCACAAACCTGCCGGACTGGTCACAACCTCTAAGGACGAAAAAGGCCGTAAGACAGTCTTTGATGCTCTGCCCGCGGACCTGCCGCGCGTGGTCAGTATCGGACGCCTTGATATGAATACGGAAGGGCTTTTGTTGCTGACAACAGATGGAGAGCTTGCCCGTTATCTGGAGCTTCCCTCAACCGGTTGGGCGCGGCGCTACCGCGTACGGGCGCATGGTAAAATAACCCAGGAAAAACTGGATAAACTCGCTAAGGGGATGACCCATAAAGGCGTGAAATACGGGCCTGTTGAGGCGGAACTGGAAAAGCAGCAGGGAACGAATGTCTGGATTACGCTTTCGATCCGCGAGGGGAAAAATCGCGAAGTACGCAATATCATGGAAGCGCTGGGCTTACAGGTTAATCGCCTGATCCGCACTTCTTACGGGCCGTTCCAGCTTGGCAGGTTAGCGAAAGGCGCTGTCAGTGAAGTGAAAGACAAGGTTTTAAAGGACCAGCTGGCCGGTTATTTGAAACAAAAAGGTGGGGTCTAAATGCGTATTGTTGGAGGAGAATTTAGCGGCCGTCAGATCAAAACGCCTGAGAAAGGCAAAGATATCAGGCCGACCTCGGATAAGGTCCGCCAGGCTGTTTTCAATATGCTGGAGGCGCGCGGGCTGGTTGACGGGGCCAGTGTTCTCGATGCGTTTTGCGGCACGGGTGCGCTGGGACTGGAGGCGCTGTCCCGCGGCGCGGCGTTTTGTTCTTTTTGGGATCATTCTCCGACTTCTTTGAATATCGCCAAAGAAAATGCTGCACTTTTGAATGTTGAAAAA
>JANQIB010000018.1 GCA_028282385.1 Alphaproteobacteria bacterium | reverse complement strand
AGGATTTTTGCAGGGTAAAACCGCGTTCTTTCAGGAAGGCTTCGGTCTCTTGCGCGGTTGCGCTTTCATAAGGATACCCGCCCATCCAGTCACGCACATCGGTCATAAAGACCATGCCACGCTGCTTTTTATAGTCCCGGATATATTTGACCGGGTTCTGACGCAGCAAAAGTTTGGCCAGGCAAAAGCCGGACGCATAAAGATAATCAAATGGCAGGCGGGTCCATTTCGGCAGGGAAGAATAAATCTTTTTCTCAACTGCCCATGCCCTGCATAAAGGTGTCTTTTTATATAGCGCGATCACAAAGGTGCCGCCGGGCGCAACATATTCACTGGCGCGCTCTATCGCTTCCCACATCGCGCCGGTATGGTGCAACACGCCCCAGCTATAAACGATATCAAATTTTTCTTTTTCGAGCGCCGGGTCGGCAGGTGCTTCCAGGACATTCTGACGGAAGACTTTATAATTTTCACCGTCCCAGTATTTATCCAGAACACTCTGCGTTGTGCTGACAGAGTTGGGGTCAAAATCCACACAAACCGCCTCTTTCACGCCGCCGCGCAAGGCCGCCAGAGAATGCAGGCCGGAGCCGCAGCCAATATCCAGCCATGTCTTGCCGGCAAGATCCTCTTTCGGAACAAGTTTGAAAACGCCTTCTTCGGCTTTTGTGATTTTATCTTCTTCAATATGCTGCGCGTAATCCGCCCAGTTTTCGCCAAACCCGAAATGGGTGTCGACGTCATAACGTTCGTCTTTTGTCTGCGTTGCCTGTTGCATTAGTCTATCTCACTTCCCGGAGCCAAAGTCACTTTCAGCCCGTCCAGTTCCTCGCTCATTAAAATCTGGCAGGACAGGCGGGAGTTGTCCCGCACATCGGGCGCTTCGTCAAGCATATCCTGCTCCTCCTCGCGCATCGGGTAGAGCTTGTCCAGCCAGCTCTCATCAACATAGACGTGGCAGGTCGCGCAGCAACACGCCCCGCCGCACTCCGCCTTGATCGGCAGGCCGTAATCCTTGATGATTTCCATCACCCGCCAGCCTTCCAGCCCTTCAAGCTCATGTTCTTTTCCGTCCTGATCGGTGACTAAAATCTTCATTGCGGTTTTCCAACGCTGAGTTCCCGCCAGGCATAAACCACGCCGGCTGTGCAGATCAGGTTTTTCAGCGTATCGGCAATCACTTTTAAAATCACAACAATATAAGAGGCGAAATCGCTTTCCGGACCGCCGACAATCATCACCGCAAAGGACCCGCCGATCTGAACCGCAACAAAAGCCGGCACGGAACATAACAGCCAGAGACCAAACAGGCTAAGCAGGTTTTTCATCCCGTCAAAATCTTGCAGAAAATCAACCCCGCTCGCCCGCACGGCCAGCGGAATATACAGCCAGAGCAGGCGGAAACAAATCACCAGCGCGGCCATCACCGCCAGCAGGATCAGGGACGCGCCAGGCGGGATATCCTCGGGTGAAATCGGCCCGTCCACATTGGGAAAGGCATAAGCGGCCGCCAGCGCAAACACAGCGCCGAGAATAATATTAATCAGGACATAGCAAACCGTGCCGGGCAGAATGCCGCGCATCCGGCCTTCCAGTTCGGCCATGTCCGCGTCTTCATCGCCTGAAGGACGGAACGGCCAGCGCTGCCCTAAAACCAACAGACGCGTAAAATGGGAGAGCATCCAGCCTTCAGCAAACAAAGCCGGGATCAGGATCAGGGTGAGTTTGACCATATTATCCTGCCAGCCCAGGGCCAGCGCGCCCATAAAACAGGCCAGCTTGATCAGAACAGGCCCAAGCATCAGCCCGGCCAGGTAACCGCGCTCAGCCCACAGCGCAATATAAGCGCGCCCGGTCGCGGAAATCATATCAAAAGTTTTATTCTCTTCCTGCACTTTTTACCTGCATTCCCCGCGCAAGCGGGGATCTGTTCCTTTGCCTAAAAAGATTCCCGCTTTCGCGGGAAAAACACTGTGTATATGGCTGTAATCTAGGCCGCTTTATCACCAACGCCAAGCTTTTCCTGCAGGGAAGAGGACGAGGTTGTGTACTGAAAGCGCAGCTTCTTATCCGGATAGACATAACGGAAAGCCTGCTGGGCCATCAGCGCGGATTCATGGAAACCGGACAGGATGAGTTTGAGCTTGCCGGGATAATGATTGATATCCCCGATCGCAAAAATACCCTTCGTATCGGTTTCAAATTTTTCCGTATCCACCGGGATCAGGTTTTCATGCAAATTCAGGCCGAAATTGGCGATCGGCCCCAGCTTCATCGTCAGGCCGTAAAAGGCCAGAACGCAATCGCACTCAATCTCATAAGGCTCTTCACCCTTGGGCTGCACGGTGACACTCTCCAGCTGACCATTTGCGCCGTTCAGACCTTTGATGTCAGCAATATGGAGTTTCATTTTATTGTCTTCGACCAGCGCGCGCATTTTATTGACGCTATCGGGCGCAGCGCGGAAATCATCCCGGCGGTGAATAAGCTGCATTGAGTTTGCAATCGGCTGAAGATTTAACGTCCAGTCCAGCGCACTGTCCCCGCCCCCGGCAATCAGGATGTTTTTCCCTTTGAAGGCGTCCATCTTACGCACGGCGTAAAACACGCTTGTGCCTTCATAATCTTCAAGGCCGGGAATGGAGGGTTTTTTAGGCATGAAAGATCCGCCGCCTGCAGCAATTGCAATTACGGGCGCTTCCAGCGTCGTGCCTTCATCCGTTATCACCTGCCAGTTGCCATTTTCAAGCCTTTCACATTTTTCCGCCATTTGTGAAAAATGAAAGGTCGGGCCGAACGGCTCAATCTGTTTCATCAGACTATCGGTCAGCTCCTGCCCGGAAATCACCGGAAAGCCCGGAATATCGTAAATCGGTTTTTCAGGATACAGCTCCGCGCACTGCCCGCCGGGCCGGTCGAGAATATCAACCAGGTGCGCCTTCATATCCAAAAGGCCGAGCTCAAAGACGGCAAAGAGCCCGACCGGCCCCGCGCCGATAATAATAACGTCTGTTTTGTGATGATTATTCTTGCTATCACTCATAACGCGATATAGATGCAATAGAGGCTCTAAATGTCAAATGATTATGATCAAGATAAGGATCAAAATACGATGATAAATCCGAAACCTGTCCAGAACTGGCTGTTTTTCTGCGCCTTTATGGTGTTTACCATGGCGGTGATCGGGGCGATTACACGCCTGACCGAAAGCGGCCTGTCGATGGTCGAATGGCGCCCGCTGATCGGGACCCTGCCGCCACTCTCACAGGCTGAGTGGGAACGTGTCTTTGCGCTCTACCAGGAAACGCCTGAATTCCAGAAAAAGAATAGCTGGATGGGGATTGAAGATTTCAAATATATCTTTTTCTGGGAATGGTTTCACCGCTTCTGGGGCCGGATGATCGGACTTGTCTATGCCCTGCCGCTCGCCTATTTCTGGATCAGAAACCAAATTCCGCAGGGCTATAAACCGGGGCTCCTGCTCGCCCTGTTGTTAGGAGCCGCGCAGGGGGTGATGGGCTGGTATATGGTCGTCAGTGGTCTGGCGGACCGGCCTAGCGTGTCACATTTCCGGCTTGCTGCACATCTTGGGCTGGCTTTTGTGATCTTCGGCTATTTACTCTGGATGGCCTTTGACCTGCGCGGACACGCGGCAAAAGAAACATCTTTTTGCTTAAAACGTCATGGCTGGGTGACGATGGCCGCATTGTCCATCACGATTATCTGGGGCGCGTTTGTTGCGGGCTTAGATGGCGGCATGGTCTATAACACATGGCCGCTGATGAACGGGCATTTGATTCCCCCCGAAGCAATGAGCTTTACCGCCCTGTATAACGACCCCGCAGCCGTGCAGTTCGTCCATCGCTGGATCGCCATTCTGGCCGCGCTGATCGCTTTAAGCTTCGCCTGGCGGATCAAAAGCCATGCGCTGGCCCATAGCGTGTTTTTGCAGGTCGCACTCGGCCTTGCAACCTTGCTCACGCAGGTTTCAATTCCACTGGCAGCGCTTCATCAGGCAGGCGGTTTTATCGTTTTTGGGGTGATGATTTATTTGCTGCAGGGACTGCATAAAAAATAATTTCCCTCTCCCTGAAGGGAGAGGGTTGCGCAGTCTTAATGAGCGTGAAACGCGAATTTAGACGAAGCAGGGTGAGGGTGTATCATGTTTATTTTACAGGAAAGAGTCTAAACCCTCACCCACTCGGCTAATCGCAAGCCTTGCTTGCGAAGCCTCGTTGCCCTCTCCCTTAGGGAGAGGGATCTTTTCTAAAAAATCCCTTCGCGCGTTAAAATTTCCAGATACCATTCGAGATAAGCCGAAACAGATTTGTCTTTGGTAAATTCATTCATGTAACGCTGATAGCCTTCATTGACCAGCGAAAGCTGCAGCACTTTATCGTCCTTTAAACGTGCAATCGCGCCCGCCAGCGCCGGGGCGTCATCACGCGGCACAACGAGTGAATCTTTTTCATGATTACAAAATTGCCGCGGCCCATCCGCATCCGAGACAATTACTGGCGTTTTCTGTGCCCAAGCTTGCGCAAAGACCGTGCCGAATGGTTCAACGCGTGAGGCAAAGATACAAATATCTACCGCCTGGAGGAGCGCTGCCCGATCCGTTCGCCAGCCGAGAAACCGCACGCGCGCGGTAACGCCAAGCTCTTGCGCAAGTTTTTCCAGGGCCGCGCGCTCCGGCCCTTCACCGGCCATCCAGAGATAAGTATCCGGCTGGTCTTTAATTGCCTCAAGAAGAATATCCAGTGCCTTGTTTTTGTGCAGTCGGGCCAGGGTAAGCAAAACCGTCGCATCATCAGGCGTATCCAGTGAGGACCGACGAACCGGCGTTACATCCTCTTCCGTTTCCGCAAAATTATTGATATGCCGGATTGTGTCTGCCTCTCTTCCGCCATCAACAAGATGGCGTTTAATATCTGGCGTAATGGTTGTAAAATAATCAGACGTTCTAAAATTTTTGACCTTGTAATAACCACCCAGACGCGAGACCACCAGATAGCGCTGATCCGATTTAACTTTTTTCCAGTTCGGCGTTTTTTTAGCCGCGCGCGACATCCAGGTTTGCACAATATGCGGCTGAAATTCCCTGATCAAGCTAGCCATCCGCCAGGGCGTATAAACATCAACCGGCCCGCCAAAAGGCGCGGTATAAACTTCAAGCTCAGCGGCTTCCAGAAGCGGGACACGGACTTTATTCGGGCGCGTCAGGACAACAATATCTTCGCCTGCCTCTTTCATGGCCGCGCACATATCGACAAAAGCCATTTCGGCCCCGCCATGGTCGGCCCCTGCCATAACCTGTAAAATTTTCATGGAAAAATCCTATTCAGAGTCTTTCGCTTGTTCTTCAGCCGCCTTTGCCCGCGCAGCCCGCTCGCGGATCACACTTTCCGGCAAAAGAATGTCCTGAAGCAGTTCAACCATTTTCTCTTCCGTGCGGTCCATACTTTCCTGCAGATCTTCGCAGGCTTCTTTGCTGGTGACCACCTGCTTTTCAATTTGCTCTTCACCAAATCTAAACGCTTTA
>JANQIB010000002.1 GCA_028282385.1 Alphaproteobacteria bacterium | reverse complement strand
CCGAAAGATGGACCGTCTGCCGGGGCGGCGATGACTCTGGCGATCATTTCCGCGCTGACGGGGATCGAAGTCCGCCGTGATATTGCCATGACCGGGGAGATTAATCTGCGCGGTTATGTGACGGCGATTGGCGGGCTCAAAGAAAAGCTTTTAGCAGCGATGCGCGGGGGAATCACAAAAGTTTTGATTCCAAAAGATAACGAAAAAGACCTCGTTGATATTCCCGATAAGGTCACAAAAGGCTTGGAAATCGTGCCGGTTAGTACAATTGAGGAAGTTTTATCGCATGGTCTTGTGCGTATGCCCGATCCTGTAAGTATTGAAAATAAAGGAAAAATTGACCCTGTCACGACAGAATCCGCAGAAAATAAGGGTGAGGGCGTGATTCACCATTGAGTCTTCTTTCAAAAAGGTCTAAAAATAGAATCACTTCAAACCGTTGATGACTAAGGCCTCCAGCCTTCTATCGTCATATTGGCTTGAATTTTCTTTGTGTCAGTTGGCACTTGGAAATTATTTTTTGATTTTTAAACTTTTAAACCAAAGGGGACACCCATGAATAAAGCAGAACTTATCGATTACGTTGCAAAAGAAACTGATCTGACAAAAGCAGACGCACAGCGCGCTGTAGATGCCGTATTCGGTGGTATTACAAAGACACTGAAAAAAGGTAAAGATGCACGTTTCGTTGGTTTCGGGACATTCTCCGTTGCTAAGCGCGCCGCCACAACAGGCCGTAACCCGCGCACTGGCGAAGCAATCAAAATCCCTGCATCCAAGAACGCGAAGTTCAAAGCAGGGAAAGAGCTGAAAGACGCTGTTAACAAGTAATAGCTCTTTAAGAAGATTTTTTGAAAAGCCCCGCCTTATTTAGGTGGGGCTTTTTGGTTTTTTAAATAAAGTTTTTGACAAGCTGCAGGCTCATTGTTATGTAATTATCTGGATTGAGAAAGGCGTAAATTATGACAGCATTAACGTTAGAAGAATTTAAAGAGAATTACCCTAAGCAGGCGGAGCAAGTACTCTCTGTTCTTAGGGCGTGTAACATAGAAATTGGAAAAGCTGATGATGCATGGGATAAGTTTGTTTCCGGGGAGGGTGATTTATTGTCTAAAGACATAGACATGATTGTAGCAGATGCTTCTAGGCATTTTTACGCAACTACTACTAGCTATCCAGATCAGGTTCGCAGGCCTCCAGAACTGCAGCTATTACATGAACAGTTTGGAATTCGCAGCTTTTCTGGAGAAGGGGCTGACAATAATATAACAGTTGCCTATCCAGAGGGAGATGGTCCTGTATCGGGCAAGACTCAGGCATTATATGATGCCTATATTGATGCGCGGGGAAGTGAAATAATTAGCCCGGCGGTCGCTCCATAAAAATATTTTTTGATAGTAAAAATTCTTGATTTTTGGATGTCCTCCGTTTAGGTTCCACCAATCGTAAAAAACGGGCGGTAAGCTCAGCTGGTAGGGCATCTCGTTTACACCGAGAGGGTCGGCGGTTCGAACCCGTCACCGCCCACCATATTAAGACGCTTTTTATGAAAGAGAAAAAATGATCCGTTATTTTGCTGTGTTATCTGTTCTTTTGCTGTCTGCCTGTTCTTCTATTGTTGAAGGAACATCTCAGGAGATTGTTGTAAACACCACACCTGAAGGGGCAAATTGTGCTTTTGAACGGGAAGGGCAGGTTATCGGTCGCGTTAACCCGACTCCGGGTGCTCTGACAGTTAAAAAGACTAAGCATGATATGACAATCACATGCACAAAGCCGGGCTATGAAACCGCTTCTTTCTTTAATAAATCGGATGTGGCTGGCGCAACAGTCGGAAATATTATTCTCGGCGGCGGTATTGGCTGGGCAATTGATTCAGCGAGCGGTGCGGATAATAAATATACAACGCCTGTGAATATTACACTCAATAAGAAATAATTCTAATGTAAGCCGGGGGGAGGCGGCGGCAGGTCGCTTTTGTCGAAAACCAGTTTTTGCCCGGCCTGTATGTTATCCGGATCTTTAATCCCGTGTTTTTCGGCATATTGATGTGCCCCAAGATATGCTTCGCGATCACTTAACTCGCGGCCGTCAAGCTCAAGGGCAGCTCTCTCAAATGTTCTAATCAGGCTGTGCTTTGCCCCAAGGACAATCTTACCGTCTTGTACTGTTTCAGGTAAAAGCTTGTCTGCAACTTCGGCATGACCGGGCGCAGGATCAGGTGTTTCCGGTAGTTTTAAAAGCTCTCCGGCATAAATCTTATTAATGTCTTTGATGCCGTTCAAGTCTGCCACTTGCCGTATCGCGGCTTTAATCTGGCCGGGATCCTCAAGGTCGAATTGTTCTGCCACAATTTCACTCAGCGTATCTCCGCGCTGGATCTGGTAGTCACGGGTTTGGATAGGGCCTGTGTCTTCTTTAACGGTTTTTTCTTCTGCGGCCGGATCATCCTCTTTAGGAGGGGTTGGAGCCTTTGCCCTGATCTTTTCTGGTTTTTCTTCCGGACCATCTTTTTGAGGCGTTTCCGGCTTATCTGTAATGACTTTCTCTGTTCCTGCTACCCGAATATCTTCTGTCGGGGGAGGGGATTCACCGGTACCGGTAATGACGATATCCCGTGCGGGAAGCAGGCGGTGAAATTTATGACCGCCATGAGTGAGGGAGGCTTTGCTGGCGCCGCCCCAGCCCGGGGTTGTACCTGTTGTATGAAAATGTTCAGCGCCGTTTGTTAAATCTTTTAATGTTCCTTCAAACAATTCCCGGCTGAGTCGCATGGCGTCTTTAAATTCCGGGTTATCCTCTGTAACCGCCATCATACGCTTGTAGTTTGGATCACTTGGATTCCAGACAGCAAATTGCCATGTTCCACCCCGCTGGAATTTTACAATTTCAGATGCGCCATCTCCCCAATGATACCCTTTGCCGATATGTGAGAGTTCCATTCTGTTGCCGACAATATTGGCAACACGTTGCATGCCACCAATGCCTTCACCGCGGCTTTCGGCCCAAATCGTGCGGGCAACGTCTTTGATCGCCTGCTGCTGGGCTTCCGGCGTTGTGCCCCAGAGATTTTTCCAGTCACTATATGGGATTTGATAGCCCATCTTGCCCCTTCGTCGGTGGTTTGTTAATTTCATTAAATTTTAACAAATACGATTTACGAAATGCAAAAACCGGGAAAAATCAGTAAATTGAGGGCTTGTATCTGGCTGAAAGCCATGCCATTCTCAGTTGAGAATAAATCTCATTCTCATTGTTTTACATATTCGCTAGAAGGGGAAGAATATGGCGGCGGATCCAGTCCTTGCGCATAATGTGCAAGATACTCAGCCAGTTTATGATAATGATAACGCAGAGCTGCGCAGTCTTGACCTGTCCGCGCTTGCCCGTCAGGCTGCCTGGGGTCTTGTTGAGCATCACCAAAAAGGCAATCCAGTTGAAATTCGTTCCCGCGGGACAGCCGATCATGTTTTTACAGATCTAACCACACAATTTTTATCCTATGGCACAAACCGCGTGATTGCCGAACATCTGGCACAGGCTCTTGTCGATGAAGCAATCGATCGCGCAAGCGAGTTTAGAGGCAAGGTACAGCAAGATTATATCGGCGTTAGCGCAATTGTTGCCGATACCTTGCGTGAGGATATGTACCAGTTTGAAACGGGGCATACCGAAGTCATTATCGTTGATAAAGAAAGTGCAAATGTTGCCGGAAGCACCGATATTGTTGTGACATGGGGGATCAGCGGAACAAATACGACTTCAAACCGTCCAGACCTTGTCAGTCAGGTTGTGGCCAGTGGTAAAAAATGGGGTCTTTACATTATTGAAGAGGCGCCGGGCAAGGAAGAGCTGGATGGCATAGAAGCGGAAATGCAGGCTGCGCTCGCCGCGATTGGCGCGGAGATGGGCGCCGGTATGGATGGGGAAGGTCTGCGCGCTGTTATTGAGCAGCTACAAGAGCTCGGCATTATGACGCCGGAAATTGAATCGATGCTTGCTTCGCTTGTGATGATGAGTGAGTACGCTGCGCTTGAGCAAACACCTGAAGTACAGGCAGCTATTGCTGAACTGTCAGAAACACTGATGGAACAAATAACAGCGGCGCTTGAGAGTGGTAATATTCCGCTACCGCTTTTGCAGGGCATGGCAGAGTATCTCAATAATCTTGCTGAAACGCACGGCCTTGAAAGTGCAGTTGATCTAAAGGTTCTTTCTGAATTACGTCAGGATATTCAAAAAGCTGTTCTTGTTGAAAAGCTTGAAGCGCTGGCTGAAGGTCTTGATCTGGATGAAGAGGCTTTGGCCGAACTTAAATCTATGATCGAGGAGCTGAAATCCGCTGAAGGTATAGAGATCAAAAAACAGCTTGATGCGATTGCGGAGCATCTTGAAACGCTCGATATCCCAGTAGAACAGATGGAAATGATCGCAGCAGAGGTTCAAAAACTTGATGATCTGGTTGTCTCTAATCTGCCTTTAGAACAGAAAATAGAATTTTTGTCAGAGCTTGCCGCAGATGACCTTCTGGCGTTATTGCAGGAACTGGACGGGCTTGATCCTGAAAATTTGCCGCCGGAACTCGCTGAAATTCTGGCGGAGCTGACCGAAAGGCTGGAAGCGCAGGGGCTTGATCTTCAGGATTTATCGGTTGAGCAATTGAAAGAGATTTTGGCTGAAAAAGGGGAGCTTGCCGCAACCATTCAAAATCTTGTTCTGGCTTTAAATGATCCGAACATTCAGGCTGCACTGCCGCAGGCAACACTGAATAATGTTGTTCAGTTTTTGGATAATCATAGTGACTTTGTTGAAGCGGTGAGTGTTCAGGCTGTGATTTCAAATCTGCAAAATGCACTTGAGGCAATGGATCCGGATAGTCCGGAAGCGGCCAGGATTGAGAAAATTATTGAGAATCTCAAAGAGGGGGAAACACTGGACGCGGTTGATCCGGCCGTGCTTGAAAAGGTTGCTGAAATTTTAGGGGATCAGGCACCGCCGCAGCTTGCCGAAGTGGTTGCTATTGTTGAAAACGCAAAGGCCGATCCTGTGGTCATTGGTGCGGATACTGTGGCCGCGCTGGAAGTCATGGCTCAGTCCGGCGAGCTCACGGCAGAGCAGGCTGCACTTGTCGAACAAATCCTGCAGGATCCAAAAGCGGTAGCGCCGGACTTGGTGGAACAGGCGACCCAAAGCCTTGGGGAGCAAAGCCCACCGGAACTGTTAAAACAGGCCGTTCAGGTGACAACAGCCGCTCAAATTTCAGCGATCCCCGATTTACTACCGGCAGAGGCGCAGAAAATAACAACAGCGGTCGTGACAAATAATATTCCGGCTTTGGCGCAATCTTCGGCAGAAAATCAGGCTGTGTTTAAGGCTTTGCCGCCATCTGTTCAAACCCAGGTTATTGAAACGCAGATGAATACAATGCTGCCGGCTTTAACCGCGCAGCAGCCCAGGCTTGCGGCCAGTATCCAGACACTACTTGAATCTCAAAAACCAAATAGTCCGGTTAAAATCCATCCAGCTAAAATAGAGATGTTAAAACAGGATCTGGCAAAGGCTGATCTGCCGCCGGCACAAAAACAGGCCATTCAAAATCTTGCGCAAGCGGTTTCAAATCAACTTGAGGGGACGCCGCCACCAAAGCCCGGATGTTCTCCGATCTGTAACTGCCACAATGCCCAGGCTGCAGGTGAGTCGAACTCAACCCCGGCTCAGCTTGATAATGGCAGATCCATGCATATGGATAAAGAAGGCAATTTCCAGATCAAAAATGATAAAGGTGAAGTGGTTACGACGATCACAAAAGAGCAGGCTGATCAGATGCGCATTGTGAATGATCAGCTCGTTCAGGAATATCGCCAAGGCATTAATTATGAATCAGAACAAAAACTTCTGGATGCCATTAAAAGTAGCACGGTTCATGTTTGCGGACCTGGTTGTGATCATGGTGGAACAGGGGAGGGTAATCCTTTACCACCGGATATGAGTGTTGGAGACTATGCAAGAATTACAGAAACGATAGCTTTATCTGGTGGTGTGACATCCGATACGGCAAGTTTTTTTGAAAATGCCCGGGCCAATATTGCAGCGGCTAATAATCCGTTTTCTGTTTCAGAGGAAGAAAATGAAAATCTGCAGAAAGAATGGCAAAAAGCATGTGAGGGAGATTGTGGAACATGCCAAGCTTGTAAACCCGAAGAATCTAATAATGCACCTAAGGTTGCAATGGGATAAAAATAGGCTCTAAACAATATCTACTTGCAAAAGTGGCCATGTACTTTTTAAGCCGTTTATTATCCGTGCTTTCGTAATAGCTTGTCCGCCACCGCAATCACCCGTAGCACAGGCTCCTATAAAAGCAAGTTTGACTGTTTCTCCGTCAAATTCTTCAATAATTGCCCCAACTTCTGTTTGATCAGGGTGACTCATTTCTTCTTTACGAATACTCAAAATTTTTGGGAGTTTTGCTTCAATTTCTTCCTTTGAATGAGGATAGAGACCGTTTTCTTCTGGCCTTAAAAAAAGGCCCGCTTCTTTTTGTAGGAAGAGTTCAATTAAACGGGCGGTTTTTTCAGACCTTGTTTCTGTGTTTTTTGCCAGATTGCCTTCAGGTTGTGTTTTTTGTCCAAGATCATTCCAGCTATATCCATCTTTTAGCTTGATTATAAGGATATGGCCTTCTTTATAGGCCATGCCGATGGTTTCAAAAGTTTCTGCTTTTAGTTTAAAAAGGCGTTCAATTAGGATATGTCTTGCGTCACGTGCTTCCTCGACGTTATCGAACAGGGCCATGTCACCAATTTCATTGGTGTCAGAGCGATCCAGTCTGAAATACCCGATTTGAGGGGTCTCCTGATGAGGTGTAAAAGCGATACTCATTTTTTATATTTAAGCTACAGCGTCCAGACCGCGAAGAAATTCTGCGGCGCCTTTTCTGTTTTGTTTCAGTTTTTCTTTCCGGTCGTCCGGAATTACGGCAGCCTTGGGCTTTCTTTTCATAGATGAAGGTGTGTTTTCGTTATCGCCAGGTTTTAAAATCGGATCTCGTGGCATTTTTGACATAAGCGCATAATATCTATTGGCTTTGTTTGAATATTTTTTTTCGTTTTCTTCGGTTTGCTTTATTATTCTTTCTTTTTCTTTTTCTTTTTCTTTTTCGTCTGTCGTTTCGTCGAATATCAGTTGATCAACTCTATAGAGAAGGAATGGAGGTAATTGTTCTTCAGATAAATTTTCAGTTTCGACATGTTTTAATCCCTGTTTTTCACATGCCTTGGCCAGAAGATACCGGTCAACCGGGTCTTTTGTATTCCCGAAATCAACAGGTTCAGCGCCCGCAGATTTTGAACATTCAGCCAGCCATATTGCAGCCAATGCGCGCTCTTTGAGCGCAAACATAGAATTTTTTGCCCCGTCACTGGGATCACGGGGATCATATTTAAATCCGCTGACAGAAAGGCGGACTTTGCCGTTTCTTTTATCAAGATTAAAGTTGAGATGGCTGCTAAAACGGGCGGAAATTGTGTCCCCATCTTCAAATGTGCTTCCCTTTTCCTTCTCATTTCCATTTTTGTCATAATGCTTTATGCCGTATTTTTGATCGAAGATGGCTGCCAGCAGGTCATTTAACTCTAAAGTAAAATTACTAAATCCTGCTAAAACAAAGCCTTGGCGCAAAGGAGCTGCCCGCTTACGCATTGCTGTGCGGGCATTATCATTGTCAAAAAGGTTGAACTGTACTTCCATAATAGTCCTATATTGAGAATCGTTCTCAAAAGCAAGATTTATTTTGACTTTTCATGTGCTTCTAAACTATATGACATTTACAGGAAAGGAATTTTTTATGTCTAAAGATGTTGCAAGCCAAGAATCCAACCATGTTGCCGGTTGGGAGATCCTTCATGTTTTTGAGTTATATGCCATCGATATGAGCGGGGAATTTTATCCGGAGTCTTTTGATATTGCAGAGGCAATGGCATATCAGGAATATGCAAATCCTAAGAATGTAGGTGATTGTATGGAGGTACTGAGCAGCGTTAAGTATGTTCAGGTAGGTGCAAATAAGCTAAATCACGAAGCCTCAAAAATTATTCCCCCGGGGAGAGAAGGGGTTAGTATTGTTTTTGAAAATCCTTTTTATCCCGGTGATCCGGATCATGCAATTGTGGTTTATGCCCTTTTTGATGAAGATGAAGAGGAAAAACTTCGTCTTCACCTTGTCACGGCGGGTTGTGAAGCCAGTTATATGATGGTTTATAAAAAACCATGCTGCCCTGATTTAAGCTATGTGGTTGATCTTAAAGCTGGTGATTTTAACCGTCTCTTTAAACTGCATGATAGTCCTGAAGGCACGATGCCAGGGCATAAAAATCTATTTTGTGATGTAAAAACGGATGATCAGGACAATGCGATTCAGGTCCCTAAAATCCAGCAAGGACTTACCGATTCAGAAGTTCAGCAGCTAATACAAGAAGGTAAGTTAAGTGACCCATCTCAGAACTTGCAAAATGAAATCGAACACCAGTTTTTACATGCAAAAGGTGAGGATCACCACTGCCATAAATATACCTTTACACCGCCCCCAAGGCAGCCTGTCTAATATTGCTTAATCCATAACTGACGGGGTTGAGGATCTGGAGGGCGGTGTCGGCCATTCAGTTTGGCCGGAATACGCTAAACTTTTAATTTTCAAAGTTTAGTTTAATATTTTCTCAACTTTTCTTTTGTAGAAGTCTTGTCATTAGGTTATGTTTTATTCCCGGATTCTGGTATAATTTCAATATATTCTGACAAAAGGGCGATCTATATGGCACCGGCTGATGTGGACCATAAGGCTTTGTTTGATTTCATGCCCGTCCCGCGTTTTGTGCTGAAACCGCGGGATGATTGCTACGCTATTTTAGCGGTGAACGACAAAGCCAGGGCGTTTTTTGACCGTCCTGAGGAGGAGTTGGTTGATAAATGTCTGCGGGATGTGCTGGATCTGGAAAATGCCTCTCATCTCGGCCATGCGCTTTCCGTTGCGATTAAGAAAAAAACACCTGTGACAATCCAGTCGCTGCCGACCTTTCCGGGGAATTTTAATGTGCCCGGCTTTTGGATCAGTCCGGTTTTGGATGAAGAGAATAACCTGATCTGTATTGATGTGATCGGCCAGCCCTCTCCAGCGGATGAAACACCGCTGCAGCGTGAGCGGGATGATGCGCTGACGCTGTTAACCTCTATCTTTGATGTAAGTGAGGTCGGGATTATCGTGACCGACCATAATCGCCGCGTGGTGAAAATCAATGACAGCTTTTCGCGTATTTTCGGCTGGTCGAAAAACGAGCTTCTCTCAACCGATGTGGCCGAGATTATTGCACCGGATGAGCGCGAACTGGCCCGTAAGAATTATGATGACTTTATCGAGGAAGGGATCCGTTCTTCCGGTGAGATGCGGATTTCACGCAAAGACGGCTCTATTGCCAATACGCTCTTTACCACCGCGACGCTTGAGCTGTCGCATAAGCGGCGTTTTCAGGTCACAACAGTCATGGATATTACGCTGCGCAAGCAGATGGAGCTTTCCCTGCGTCAGGCCAAGGAACAGGCCGATGCGGCGAATCATGCCAAGTCGGTCTTTCTGGCCAATATGTCACACGAACTCCGCACACCACTGAATGCGATTATCGGTTTTTCCGAGATGATTTTGAAAGAAATGTTCGGTCCGCTTGGCCATGACAAATATGCCGAGTACCTGAATGACGTTCATATGAGTGCTAAGCATTTGCTGGAGATTATCAACGAGGTCCTCGATATGTCTAAAATCGAAGCCGGCCGTGTGGATATGGATGAGAGTGAAATTGATTTGTCCAAGCTGGTGGCGTCGGTCAACCGGATGATGGCGTCTAAAGCGTTTTCAAGTGGAATTGAGTTTCGTGAGGTCAGTGAGGAAGGGCTGCCGATGCTCTATGGTGATCAGCGTCTCATCCGTCAAATTCTGATCAATCTGGTGACCAATGCTGTGAAATATTCCAAGAGCAGTGACGTGATTGAAACCAGCGTTGGTCTGACCGAAAAAGGCGGGCTCTTCCTGCGGGTAAGTGATCAGGGCGTCGGCATTCCCAAAGAGCGGCTTCATGATGTGATGGAGCCTTTCGGGCAAATTCATGATCCAACTCGCGCCGAGCCGTTTCAGGGCACAGGGCTTGGCCTGCCGCTGGCCAAGGCAATGGCTGAGCTGCATGGCGGCGCGCTGACCATTGACTCGGATACGGGCAAAGGGACACAGGTGACGATCAGCTTTCCAAAGAAAAGAAACCGGTATAAACGGCCGGGTCCGGCCAATCTTTCTGATGGGGAGAAGCAGGGCTCCTCACTGGACATTCTTGAGGGCGCGGAGTAATCTAATAGCGTTGCAACTTTAACCGATGAGGTTTTCAATGACCGAACTGGAACAGCGCTGTATGGATGCCGGGCTAAAAATGACCGGCCCGCGGAAAACGATTTTGAGGGTTTTATCGGAGTCTCAGGACCATCCTTCTGTCGAAGAGGTTTATGAACGCGCCAAGGCACTCGATAATACGATCAGTATCGCGACTGTTTACCGGACGCTCAATATGCTCGATGAACTAGATTTGGTCACGCGCCATGAATTTAATGAGAGTTTTTCACGTTATGAAACCAATATGGAGCACCATCATCATCTGATCGACATGGAAACAGGTAAGGTGGTTGAGTTTCAGAATGAAGAACTGGAAAAGTTGAAAGAAAAAATCGCGGCGGAGCTGGGCTATGATCTGATTGACCACAGGCTGGAACTTTACGGGCGCAAAGCGAAGGGTAAGAAAAAGTAGGGGGCAAAATGGGTAAGGCGGTTCAAAACTCATGTTTTGAAATTTTTGATCAGGCGGACGAACCTGAACGTTGTAAGTGTAAAGGGATTGTCCTGAACGCCTATAACAACCTGCGCGCCTCAGGCATGTCTGAGCGCGAGGCGATTAAAACTGTTATCCCTGTATTGCGCTATCACCATCCCAGCCCGTCAATGGAAGCCAAGAATGTTGTTGAATGCTGGGTGTTCCAGCAATCAATGGGCTCTGCTCACTAATTTTGTCTGATAACCGAATTCCCACACATGTCTGGCTTGAGGCCAAAATCCGTGAACTCGGTGCTTCGGGGCAGGGCGTGTATGTTCTTCAGCGTGGTGAAAAAAATGACGGGCAGGTTTTGCTAAAACTATCTGACTGTCGGGGGCAAGCCAGGCTTTTAATCCGTCAGCGCGACTTAATGACTAATGAGTTGCAATGGATGAACGCCTTGGTGGATGAGACAATGCCGGAGCAAAAGGCTGATGACTATATTTCCCGTGCCCGTGGCCGGGATCCTGATCTCTGGGTCATCGAAGTCGAAGATCAGGAGATGAACAATCCGTTTGAGCCCTAAAAGCAAACCCCCGCTACGAGCTCTTCGTAAGCGGGGGAATGACAATGAAAAAACCTGTTATCTAGATGTCGTTTCTAATTGGAATGGGTTGAGGTTGTTGCGGTGTAATGCCGGTATATAGCCTGTCGAGTTCATTTCGAACCGGTTCTACAACACCTCCAATAAGCTGTGCTCCTGCAGCTTGTGCTCGAATAACGAATTCAGCTGCTTTTTCTGTTGTGAATTCAAGTCCTTGCGTTGCCTTATTGGCAAAATCATTTGCTGCATTAAGAAATTCTTTGCATAAATTTAACATCTTTCGTCCCTCTATTCTTGATACCTCTTATCCTGCATGAATAATCTTACCAAAATCTTAACATGCAGTGCAAAAATGCAGTTATTTCAGAAAAGTACTTGAATTTCATGTATGCAAATGCCACATAAAGCGTACAAAAATTGTCCAGTTTAATAAATGACATAATTCCAATGATTAAGCTTTCAAAACTAACAGATTATTCAATCGTGATTTTAAGCGAAATGGCCTACGAACCGGGAGGTCTGATGACGGCTTCGGGGCTGTCCCAGAAGACCGGTTTGCCTGAACCGACGGTCTCTAAGGTTTTAAAACTCCTGACACGCGGTGAAGTGATTATTTCGACGCGCGGGGTGAATGGCGGCTATAGCTTGGAGCGGGATCCAAAGGAAATCACAATTGCTTCGGTGGTAACGGCGCTTGATGGGCCGGTTGCCCTGACGGCCTGCTGCATCAAGAGCGAAGAGACCTGCTGTGATTATGAAGAGACATGTAAAATCAAGGACCAGTGGAGTCCGGTGAATGAGGCAATGCGGGATGCTCTTGAAAGCGTCTCACTTGACCAGATGATGAAAAGATAGTCATGAGCGAGATTACCCAGGAAACAATTGAAACCGTTCAGGCGCTTGATAAATACGATGCCGGTTTTGAAACCGACATCGAGATGGACTATGCCCCGAAAGGTTTGAACGAAGACATTATCCGTTTAATTTCTGAAAAGAAAAATGAACCGGCCTGGCTGCTGGACTGGCGCCTGAAGGCCTATGCGCACTGGCAAAAGATGCCCGAACCACGCTGGGCCAAGTTAAAGGTACCGGAGATTGATTATCAGGATGCCTATTATTACGCCGCGCCGAAAGGGCAGGACGGACCGAAATCCCTCGATGAAGTTGATCCGAAACTTTTAGAAACCTATGAGAAGCTCGGCATTTCTTTAAAAGAGCAGGAAATTCTCGCCGGGGTGCAGGGGACAGAAAATATGGTGGCTGTTGACGCGGTTTTTGACTCGGTCTCGGTGGCAACAACCTTTAAAGAAAAGCTTGAAGAGGTTGGCGTGATTTTTTGTTCAATCTCCGAGGCGGTGCAGCGCTGTCCGGAACTGGTTCAAAAATATCTCGGCTCTGTTGTGCCGTTTCATGATAACAAGCATGCCTGCCTGAACTCGGCTGTTTTTACCGATGGCAGTTTTGTGTATATCCCGGAAGGGGTGCGCTGCCCGATGGAGCTCTCCACCTATTTCCGCATGAATGCGAAGAATACCGGGCAGTTTGAACGGACGCTGATTATTGCTGATAAAGGCGCGTACGTGTCTTACCTTGAAGGCTGCACCGCGCCGATGCGTGATGAAAACCAGATGCATGCCGCGGTGGTGGAACTCATTGCACTTGATGATGCGGAAATTAAATATTCCACCGTGCAAAATTGGTGGCCGGGCGATGAAGAGGGTAAAGGCGGGATTTACAATTTCGTGACCAAGCGCGGGATTTGCGCCGGGAAAAATTCAAAAATTTCCTGGACGCAGGTGGAAACCGGCTCGGCGATTACCTGGAAATACCCCTCCTGCATCCTCAAAGGTGATAACTCCCAAGGCGAATTTTATTCCGTGGCGATCACGAATAATTTTCAGCAGGCTGATACCGGCACGAAAATGATCCATATGGGTGAAAACACAAAGAGCCGGATTATCTCTAAAGGGATCAGCGCGGGGAAATCGGATAGTACCTATCGCGGCCTTGTGAAGGTTTTGCCGGGCGCGCAGGGCGCGCGAAACTTTACGCAGTGTGACAGCCTGCTGATCGGGGATCAGTGCGGCGCGCATACCGTTCCCTATATCGAAAGCAAGAATAAAACGGCTCAGCTGGAGCATGAGGCCACGACCTCAAAAATTTCAGAAGACCAGCTTTTCTATTGCCAGTCGCGCGGGATCGGTGAGGAAGAAGCACTGGCCCTGATCGTTAATGGATTTTGTAAAGACGTGCTCCAAAACCTGCCGATGGAATTCGCCGTTGAAGCACAAAAACTTGTTGGAATTTCTTTAGAGGGGAGTGTCGGATGATGATCAAAATAAAAAATTTACACGCAGAGATTGACGGCAATGAAATCCTGAAAGGGATTGATCTGGAGATTGAGCCCGGAAAAGTTCATGCGATTATGGGGCCGAACGGCTCGGGAAAATCGACCTTGTCTTACGTCCTTGTCGGCCGTGAGGATTACGACGTCACGCAGGGCGATATCTTATTTAATGGGGAAAGTGTTCTGGAGATGGCACCGGAAGAACGCGCGGCGGCCGGGTTGTTTCTGGCCTTTCAGTACCCGGTTGAAATTCCCGGTGTGCAGATGACGACTTTCCTCAAAACCGCGCTCAATGCGGTGCGTCAAGAACGCGGTGAGGATGAGCTGGATGCGATTGATTTTCTCAAACTGATGAAAAAGACCTGCGCGGATCTCGGGATCAATGATGAAATGATGAAGCGCGCGGTCAATGCCGGTTTTTCCGGCGGAGAGAAAAAGCGTAATGAAGTGCTCCAGATGGCGATGCTTGCCCCCAAATTTGCCGTGCTTGATGAAACCGATTCCGGGCTTGATATTGACGCGCTTAAAATCGTGGCGGAAGGCGTCAACAAACTTCGCGGGCCTGACCGCTCTTTTCTTGTCATTACCCATTATCAGCGACTGCTCGATTATATTGAGCCGGATGTGGTGCATGTGCTGGCCGATGGCAAAATCATCAAAACCGGCGGACCTGATCTGGCCAAAGAGCTTGAAGAAAAAGGTTATAGCGAGATTTTAGAAAATGCAGCATGATCTTCTCCCAACCCCGAAATCAGAACGCTGGAAATACACCAATCTTCCGGGCGCACTGAAAAAACATGATCTTAACCCGGCAACGCTCGGTTGGGGCGGGGACGTCGCGCTTTTGAATAAAGACGCGCCCGGCGCCGCGCAATATCAGGATACGCAGCTTTGGGATTTAAACAGTGATCAAACGCAGGACATTAAGTTTATCTCAACCGATGATACGCTCGACATAAATGCAAAAGACGGGCAGTGGCTTTCTCCGCGCCTTGTTATTCACATCAAATCCGGTGAAGAGGTGACGCTAATTGAAAATCAGGCGGGCGCGGGCGCGTACTGGAAAAACCAGGTGGTGCAGATTGTTCTGGAAGAAAATGCGCGGCTTAGTCACTATCGTTTCATTGATGAACAGGATAGCGGTGTTCTGACCTCTTTCACCCATATTCAGCTTGCCCGCGATGCGCGGTATCAGGCGTTGAGCTTTATGTCAGGCGCAGGTTTTGTCCGCAACCAGATCCACGCAGACATTCAGGGGGAAAATGCGGATTGCACGTTAAACGGCGTGAACCTTCTGGCCGGATCGCAGCATGCAGATACGACCATCACAATTGAACATCAGGCGCCGCACTGCACTTCCAACCAGACCTATAAAAATATTGTCACAGATAAAGCGCGCGGCGTGTTCCAGGGAAAGGTTCATGTTCACAGGGCGGCTCAGAAAACGGATGGTTACCAGCTTTCCAATACATTGCTTCTTTCCCCGCTTGCGGAAATGGACACGAAGCCGGAGCTTGAAATTTATGCCGATGACGTCAAATGTTCACATGGCGCGACAACGGGCCAGCTGGATGAAACGGCTTTATTTTATCTGCGCGCGCGCGGCATTCCTGAAAAGCAGGCGCGCGGGCTTTTGATGTCCTCTTTTCTGGCGCCGGCTTTTGAAAGGGCGGATGACAATATCCTGCCGCGCCTGGAAGAGTTAACGGAAGGCTGGCTGGAAAAGCATGTCTGAGTTTCGTCAGGATTTTCCAATTCTTGAAAGCGGCGTGGCCTATCTCGACACGGCCTCCAGCGCGCAAAAGCCGCGCGCCGTGATAGGGGCGATGACCTCTTTCATGGAAAACAGCTATGCGAATATTCACCGCGGGCTTTATAAATTCTCACAGGACGCCACAACTTCTTATGAAGCGGTTCGCGGAAAGGTTGCCGGTT
>JANQIB010000148.1 GCA_028282385.1 Alphaproteobacteria bacterium | reverse complement strand
CTTATGAACGCAATCCCGACTACTGGGGCAAAGACCTGCCGATCAACCGCGGAAAATTCAATTTTGATGAAATTACCTTCGACTACTACAAAGACAGTAATGTCGCACTCGAAGCGTTCTTCGCCGGGGAGTATGACTACCGCAGGGAAAATACGGCTAAGCTCTGGGAGACCGGATATGATGTTCCACCGGTAACAGAAGGAAAGATTATCAAGGAAGAAATCCCCCATGGCCGCCCGCAAGGCATGCAGGGATTTTTTATGAATCTCCGCCGCGCCGTTTTTCAGGATATCGCTGTGCGTAAAGCTGTTGGTTACGCCTTCGATTTTGAATGGTCGAATAAACAATTTGCCTACGGCGCGTATGCCCGCACGGACAGCTATTTTGAAAATTCAGAGCTCGCGTCGGAAAATGGTCCACCCACCGGACGTGTTCTCGAAATCCTAAACACATTCAAAGACCGGCTCGATCCGGCTGTCTTTGAAAACAAACCCGTCCCTCCAGTTACAGACGGCAGCGGGATGAACCGAACCAATCTGCGCGCAGCGATCAAACTTCTGGAAGACGCAGGCTATAAACTTGGACCCGATAAAATTCGCGTCCATGAAAAAACCGGTCAGCGCCTGTCCTTTGAAATTATTGATTCAAACCCGATGTTTGAACGCTGGGTTCTCCCTTATGTCGCCAACCTCAAACGTATCGGTATTGAAACCTCCTTCCGCGTTCTTGACCCGGCGCAGTATCAAAACCGGATGAATGATTTTGATTACGACATGACAATTTTAGCCGTTGCACAGTCCAGCTCACCTGGAAATGAACAGCGTGATTTCTGGTCCTCTGCCAAAGCTGACCTTAAAGGCTCACGAAATTACCTGGGCATTAAAGATCCGGTAATTGATGAACTGATTGAAATGGTCATCGAAGCGCCCAGCCGGGAAGAACTTGTCTACCGCACCCGTGCGCTCGACCGGGTTTTACTGGCCGGGCATTACGCCGTGCCACAATGGCATACCAGCAGTTTTCGCGTGGCCTATTGGAAAAAACTGGCCCGGCCTGAAAAACTTTCCCCGCTCACGCCGGGCGTGACAGACACATGGTGGGGAAAAGAATAAGACTTAGCTGTCTGTGGAACCCCGGTGTTTAAACGGCGAGGAAAAAGGATCGGACAGCCCGGAAGATCCTGCCCCCTTTTCTTTGCTCTCTTGTTTCAGGTCATACAGATTGATAATCGACCAGATCCGGTCCTTCTCTTCTTGTGGTAATTTTTTGTATTTTGCAATCAGGGATAATATCTCCTGATCTGTATCCTTATCAAAAAAATCTGCCACTTCTATTTTGGCCGCGCTGGCAATATCAACAAGATCACTGACTAAAATGCCCTGCCCTCCCTTTTCCAGACGCTGGGCCTTGTTGCGGGAAAATCCGCATAAAGCTCCAAACTCGTCCTGCGACAAACCGAGAGACTTTCGTAACATCTTGATTTTTAAAGATATTCTACCAGAGAGTGTAAGGTCGCTCATAAATTCCCCAAAAAATGGTTATTTTTATTGACATACGCTCGTATTTTGGGCATAAAAAACACGGTTGGATTCCATCCCCATAAATTATTCAACCATCCCGGATATACCATGCTGCTCAACGGCTTGATCTATCTGGTCCAAAATACGAGACAGGCGGTGGCTGTTTTTATAACAGCCACTGCCCCCTTTTTCTGAATACCCTTAAAATGCATTCAAGTCAAAATTTTGCTCCTGATACGGTTAGACAGTCGCCCCCATTGCATCCCCCGGATCCATTGTGCAGAATGTCACCGGGATGGAAAAGATGAAATCAGCTATTATTATTCCGGCGCGTTATGGCTCAACCCGTTTTCCGGGTAAACCGCTCGCCCTGATCGCCGGGCAAAGCATGCTCAGCCGCGTCGTGGATATCGCCAAAAACGCGGCGGCAGAGCTGGAGAATGCACAAGTTGCAGTCGCCACCGAAGATGAACGGATCGAAGCCCATTGCAAAGATATAAATATTCCCTGCATCATGACCTCTGCCGACTGCCCGACCGGCTCGGACCGTGTTTTGGAAGCGGCTGAAAAACTGGACCCCACTTTGGATTTTGTGTTGGGCCTGCAGGGCGATGCCCCTTTTACACCCAAAGATGCGCCGCGCCAGATGCTTGAAACTGTCCAGGAAAATTCTGAAATTCAGGTCATTACCCCTGTTGTTAATCTCCGCTGGAGCGAGCTTGACTCGCTGCGTGAAAATAAAAAAGTAACACCTTTTAGCGGCACAACCGCTATCATTGACAAAGATGGCCGTGCTCTCTGGTTTTCAAAAAATATTCTCCCGACGATCCGTAAAGAAGAAAATATACGAAAAGACAGTGAATACTCGCCCGTTTATCAACATATCGGGTTTTACGGTTTTAAAATGGAGACACTCAAAAAATTTGTCTCCCTGCCGCGAGGGCACTATGAAACTTTGGAAGGACTGGAACAGCTCCGCCTGCTGGAAAATGATATCCCTATTCATACGGTCAAACTGGATGTGGAAGCCGGCCTTGCCCAGGCCGGTGTTGACAGCCCCGAAGACATCGCGCGCGCGGAAGAGATTTTGTCCAAAATGGAAGCGGCATGACAAAGCTCATTATCTGCCGCCATGGCAACACCTTCGGCCCCGAAGACACACCCACCCGCGTTGGCGCACACACAGACCTGCCCCTTGTCGAAAAAGGGCTTGAACAGGCCCGTGCAATTGGACGCTGGCTCAAAGAAAACGGGATCTACCCGGAAGCCGTTTATTGTTCAGAGCTTCAGCGCACTCGCCAGACCGCTGAAACAGCTCTCGCCGAAGCAGGTTACAAAGAACCTGTTTATGCGCTCAAAATTTTCAATGAGATTGATTACGGCCCGGATGAAAATAGAACAGAAAAAGAAGTGATTGAGCGAATCGGCGAAGATGCCATCAAGGCTTGGGATCAGGATGCGATTGTTCCGGATGGCTGGAATGTTGATCCGCAAACCATTATCAAAAACCTCGTCGATTTTGCAGATCATATTGTCAAAGACGAACAGGAATGCGTTCTGGTTGTTACTTCAAATGGCATTGCCCGCTTTATTCCCCATATTACAGGCGACTTTGACGGATTTGCCGCGCAGCATAAAATTAAAATTTCCACCGGCGGAATTTGCGTGCTCGAACATGACGGTCAAACCTGGCTCATACGGGAATGGAATTTAAAGCCTGCCCCGAATTAACCTCTGTCTTTCAATGCCGCCTCCACCTGCGTAGACAAGTCTGCCAGTATTCCTGTTGCCTCGCCTTGTTGCGCCGTTGATGTCTCCAGCATATCAAGAACAAGTTTTAACCGGCGGGATAATCGCTCTTCGTTGATGGTTCCGTCTTTGCTGATAATTTCAGGATTATTGTTTTGGGGATGTTTTGACATGGCGTTTTCTCCTTCCTTGTTTGCCGCATGAAAAAACCACCAAGAGAATCATTCTCTTGGTGGCCGGGAGTTAAGAACCGCAAACACAAGGAAAGCAGCCAGCAGCTTTTAGCCGCAAGGCTTGGACATAACTGCCGCCCCCGGCCAAACGCCGAGAACAGCATCTTTTGTGCGGTAGATGCTTCACCGCCTTGTGTTTAGGGGTTCTTAAGCCCCGGCCTGCCTTTCCATCCCCTTAAAGGCATGCGAGGACAACCCTATCAGCTTTGCCCAAAAGCGCAAGGGGCGGCCTTTACCCTCGTCATTGCGAGGAAGCCTCCCGTCACCATCCCGTCATTCCGAACGGCTGCGCGGCGGGGATCCGGAAAGCCTAAAAAACACAAAAAATGTCAAAATACGAAAAACGAACTAGACAAACTGCGATTATTGGAAAATAAAGCCCCTCTTCGCACATTCCGTGCTTCATGCTTAAATGGAAGGAATCATGGCCAATTACATCTTAAAACGCCTGCTCCTAATGATCCCGACTTTGCTTGGGATTATGCTGATCTCTTTTGTCGTCATTCAGTTTGTGCCCGGCGGACCGGTAGAGCGCATGATCGCTCAACTTCAGGGCCATGGCGTTGAAGCCACGGCGCGTTTTGGCGGCGGCGCAGGCGGCGCGGACCTGGCCGCTGGCAATATGACACAGGCGACCGGAGAAGGCAGCAAATACCGCGGCTCACAAGGACTAGATCCCGAATTTATCGCAGAACTCGAACGCCTTTACGGTTTTGATAAACCAGCCCATGAGCGTTTTTTCCTGATGGTCCGCAATTACCTGCGCTTTGACCTGGGGCAGAGCTATTACCGCGATGTCTCGGTAATTGACCTGGTGCTGGAAAAAATGCCGGTCTCGATTTCACTCGGCCTCTGGTCAACCCTGATCATCTACCTGATCTCAATCCCGCTGGGCATTAAAAAAGCGGTGCGCGACGGGCAGGCCTTTGATATCTGGACAAGCGCGGCAATTTTTATCGGCTATGCGATTCCCTCTTTTATGTTTGCGATCTTACTGATCATCCTGTTTGCTGGCGGTAAATATTTTGACCTGTTCCCCCTGCGCGGCATTGTCTCCGACGGATGGCAGGACCTCCCCCTCCATCAACAGATTCTGGATTATTTCTGGCACATGACCCTACCAGTTGCTGCGATGGTGATTAGTGGTTTTGCCGGCCTGACCATGCTCACCAAGAATTCCTTTCTTGATGAAATCGGCAAACAATATGTCCTGACCGCCCGCGCCAAGGGACTGACCGAAAAAGATGTGCTCTATGGTCATATATTCCGCAATGCAATGCTGATTGTTATTGCCGGGTTCCCCAGCGCTTTTCTCGCAATTTTCTTTACCGGCTCCCTGCTGATTGAGGTCATCTTCTCTCTCGATGGATTGGGACTGCTCGGCTATGAGAGCGTGATGAACCGGGATTACCCGGTCGTTCTCGGAACCCTTTATATCTTTGCCCTGATGGGGCTGGTGATGACACTCATCCGGGATGTAGTTTATGTCATGGTCGATCCGCGGATCGATTTTGACGCAAGAACTGTCTAATCATCCACACCTGACCTTCAGGATAGACTCTTTTTATTTGACAGAATACATCTTCCATCGTATGGTCCCTCAACTTCTGTTTAAGTTTAAAGGCGTATGATGGATCTGAAATATATTCAAAAAAAGCTGAAATTACTCAAAGACCGTGTCGAAAAACAAGGGCATCTCAGTGAAGACGATCAGCAGGAACTCCAATTCCTGATGAGTGAAACCCTCTCCAGCGCCTCTAATGAACTTGAAACCCTGCAGGGTCGTCTGGGTAAGGTTGCCGCTTCCCGCATTGGAAATGATAACCGCATCCTCAGCGAAGAGCAGAAAGATCGCCTTTTAATCCTAGAAAAATCTGGCACCTGTTCAGGCTCAATTCACTAATTTTCTTTTACCGTTTTGGCTTTTTCGCTAGAGTCCTTCCTATGACTCTCTCGCCCATCACCCAAAGACGGCTGGCACAGTTCAGAGCAAACAAGCGTGGTTTCTGGTCGCTATGGATTTTTCTCGTCTTACTACTCCTCTGCCTTGGCGCGGAGTTTATTGCCAATGACAAACCGTTATTGGTCAAATACGAAAGCAGCTTTTACATGCCTGTTTTTCAAACCCTTCCCGAAACGACCTTCGGCGGGGATTTTGAAACAGAGGCCGATTACCGCGATCCATTCGTTAGAGATCTCATCAATGAAGCGGGATGGATGGTCTGGCCGCCAATCCGCTTTTCCTATGACACAATCAATTACGGCCTGACGCAGCCCGCCCCCTCCCCGCCGACAGGTGAAAACTGGCTCGGCACAGACGACCAGGGACGTGATGTGATGGCGCGCGTGATTTACGGTTTTCGTCTTTCCGTCCTGTTTGGATTAATTTTAACTGTTATCAGTTCCATTGTCGGCATTACCGCCGGGGCGTTTCAGGGCTACTATGGCGGGCGGCTCGACCTGTTCATGCAGCGCGTGATTGAAGTCTGGGCCTCCCTGCCCTCGCTTTACATCCTGATTATTTTCTCGGCGATGTTCGTCCCCGGCTTTTGGACCCTGCTCTTTATCCTGCTGCTCTTTTCCTGGGTCAGCCTTGTCGATGTCGTTCGCGCCGAGTTTCTGCGCACCCGTAATTTCGACTATGTCAAAGCCGCAGGCGCCCTTGGTGTGTCCAACCTAACCATCATGTGGCGGCACGTCTTACCAAATGCCATGGTGGCCACACTGACCCTGATGCCGTTTATCTTAACGGGTTCAATCACTGCCCTGACCTCTCTGGATTTTCTGGGTCTGGGCATGCCGCCCGGTTCAGCCTCGCTTGGAGAACTGCTCGCACAAGGTAAAAACAACCTGCAAGCGCCGTGGCTTGGGATCACAGCCTTTGTTTCTCTTGCTTTAATGCTGACCCTTTTGACTTTTATTGGAGAGGCCGTAAGGGATGCGTTTGATCCCAGAAAGACGAATATATAATGACCACGATTAATTCCATTTCCGATATGCAGGATGATCTCGTCGCGGCGCGCCATGACCTCCACCAAAATCCACAAACTTCTTATGAAGAAGAATTCGCCAGTAATCTGGTCTCTGAGAAACTGACCGGATGGGACATTAAGCATGAGCGCGGCTGGGCCATTACCGGGATTATTGCCAAAATTGAAGGACAGAAAAACACATCTGGGAAAGCCATTGCTTTACGGGCGGATATGGACGCACTTGATATTATTGAAAAATCCGGGCAGCCCTGGGCGTCCAAAACGCCCGGCAAGATGCACGGCTGCGGCCATGACGGACATACGGCCATGTTGCTCGGCGCGGCGAAATACCTGTCTGAAACACGTAATTTTGACGGCACGGTTTACCTGATCTTCCAACCCGCTGAAGAAGGTGGTGGCGGCGCGATTAAAATGATCGAAGAAGGCCTGTTCGACAAATACAAAATCGATGAAGTTTACGGCCTGCATAACTGGCCAAACCTGCCCAAAGGTAAGATCGCCGTACGGCCCGGCCCGGTGATGGCCTCTGCCGACCGGTTTGAAATCACCTTAACTGGCAAAGGCGGACACGCAGCCGTGCCACAAGCCTGCATTGATCCAATCCCGGCTGCCTGCCAGATCGTAACAGCGCTACAGACAATTGTTTCACGTACGGTCGATCCGCTCGATCAGGCTGTTGTGTCCGTGACGAATATCAATGGCGGCACTGGCGCAGATAATGTGATTGCAGACAGCGCGGTACTAACTGGCACTTACCGCTCCTTTAAACCCGAAACGCGGGCCATGCTAACACGCAGGATTGAAGAAATCTCAACAGGCATCGCCGAAGCTATGGGATTAGAAATCAACTTTATAGAGCAGCCCGGAGGGTACGATCCAACTATTAATACGCCCGAAGAAACAACTCTATGCAACGGCGTCGCCCGCACACTGGTCGGTGAAGAGAATGTCGAAACAGATGCCGATCCCTGCATGGGCGCGGAAGATTTCGGTGCTATGCTTCAGCAAAAACCGGGCTGCTATATCTGGCTCGGACAGGCGGAAGCCGATAATCCGGACAGTCCGCACAACCATTTTTGTCACTCGCCTTTTTATGATTTCAATGATTCTATTATCCCGCTGGGTGTGGAATACTGGGCCCGCCTGACAGAAAAAGCATTACCACTAGATAAAGAAGAAAAATGAAATGAGTAAAAAGATTAACGTTTCCATCATCGGAGTCACCGGTTACACGGGCATGGAGCTGCTACGCTGCCTGCTGCAACATGATCATGTGGAAATTAAATATCTCGTCAGCCGTCAACATGAAGGGACACCACTCTCGAAGCTTTTTCCACGCCTGTCTCATCTGGATGACCTGAAAATCACCAACACCGATCATGAAATAGTTGCCAAAGATAGCGACCTTGTTTTTCTCTGCCTGCCACACAAGGCTGCACAAGACGTTGTTCCAACTTTTCTTGGCAAAACACGGGTGATTGATTTCTCCGCAGATTTTCGTTTAGACGATAAAGACATTTACAAAAAATATTATCATATATATCACCAATGTCCGGACTTGCTGGACGGCACCTTCATCTACGGCTTGCCGGAAGTTTACCGTGATCAGATCAAAAAGGCTGATGCCGTGGCTAATCCCGGCTGTTTTGCCCTGCTGGTGCAGCTTTTGCTCTTGCCCTTTAAGGGTCAGATGGATAGCGCCGATGTGATTGCGATTTCCGGCACCAGCGGCGGCGGACGCAGCGCACGTGATCCTGTTGACCACCCGTACTGCGCACAAAACATGCGCAGCTATCTTATTAATAAACACCGTCACACACCAGAGATCCTGGCCACAAGCGGACTGGCCGAAGAACAGCTTAACTTTGCACCCACTGTTGGTCCCTTTCTCCGTGGCATTTTTGCAAACGGGTTCATAAAAACCGCTTCAAAACCAAATACGGATATTTTCAAAGGACATCCCTTCGTCCGCCTTGTTGATAAAGTTGAAATGACAAATGTTGTAAGCACAAATTTTGTCGATCTATCTTATGAGCAAGGCCATAACGGTGAGATTGTTGCACAAGGTGCACTGGACAATCTTCTGCGCGGCGCGTCGGGCACAGCCGTACAAAATATGAATATCATGTTTGGCTTTGAAGAAACCGCAGGTTTAACATTTAATACGCCCTTTTACCCATGATTAAAAAGTTCAAAACTTATTACCGCAAAATTTTCAAAGGCGAAATCTTTGTCATCAAGGTGGGCGGACGCGTAATTACAGATGAAAAGGCACGCAAAAGCCTGATCACCAATATTGATGAACTTGTTAAAGATGGGATCCGGGTTCTCCTGATTTACGGCGGCGGAGAAGCCATTGATGAAGCGCTAAAAAAAGAAGGCCTGAACCCAAAAAAAGTGAACGGACGCCGGATTACTTCTGAAAAAGATATCAAAGTCATAAAACGGGTTGTTGCCGCAGATATCGGAATGCTGATCAGTGAAACAATCGCTGCCCAGAAAATGAGCGGTTACAGCTTTGGAAATCTACCCACACGCTGGGCAACCTTAAAACGCAGGCCTAAAAAAGACGGCATGCCGCGTTTTGATGGTGCGCCGGAAACAGTCAATGCAAAACTGATCCGCGATGTATTTCAGGAAATTCCGTTTGTCTGCTGCCCGTCTTTAGGACAGCTCTCTGACGGCACAACAGTTAATATTAATGCAGATACGCTTGCTGTTGCACTGGCCTCCAATATTAAAGCTGCAAAACTCATTCTTTTAACAGATGTTGATGGCGTTATGATAGACGGAAAACTCCGTTCTGTTGTCCGCCGCAGCGAGATAAGCGAATTGATTAAATCAGGCGCTGTTACCGGCGGCATGCAGGTCAAGCTGGAAAGCTGTTCTGACGCCCTGCTTGCCGGCGTAAAACGTGTACACATCATAAACGGCTTTACAAAAGATGCGATCAAAACAGAAGTCTATACAAAGACAGGGCTTGGTACGATGATTGTGCGGAAGGCCGAAAAACGAAAATACGAAAAGGAGACAAAATAATGACTAAAAGCTGGAAAGACCGGGCTGAAGAGGTCATCATGCCGCTTTATCCGCAAAAGGAAATTTGCCTGGAGCGCGGAGAGGGCTGTTATCTCTACGATACAAACGGCAAGGAATATCTCGACTGCGCCGCCGGAATTGCTGTCTCCGCTCTTGGCCACGGCAACACTGAGTATACCAAGGCAGCAATTGATCAGCTTGAAAAATTTATCATGTGTGTCGGCTCCTATCCAACCCAGCCAAAAGTGGAATGTGCTGAACTGCTGGTGAATAATTCCTGTTTCGATCAGGTCTTTTTCTGCAATTCCGGCGCTGAAGCTGTGGAAGGCTGTCTGAAACTTGCACGCAAATGGGCACACCACAATAAAAGCCCGGACTGCAAAGAGATTATTGCCTTTGATTGTTCCTTTCACGGTCGCACTTATGGCGCGGCTAGCTGTACGTACAAAGCCTTAAAACAGGATTACTTTGCACCCTATCTGCCGGGAGTAAAGTTCGCAAAGTTCAATGATCTTGAAAGTGTAGAAAACCTGATCTCCGATAAAACCTGCGCGGTCATCATTGAACCCGTCCAGGGTGAAGGCGGAATCCGCCCGGCGGATAAAGATTTTATAAAGGGCCTGCGCGCCCTGTGTGATGAGCATGAAATCATTATGATCAGTGATGAAATTCAGGCAGGTATGGGCCGTCTTGGCACACTCTACGCGCATGAATATTTTGGTATTGAACCGGACCTCATCTCAATCGCGAAAGGAATGGGCGCGGGCTTTCCAATCGGCGCCTTTTTAGGCAAGAAAAAATATACCAGTGCCTTTGCTGCCGGTGATCACGGCACAACTTATGGCGGTAATCCGCTCGGCACACGCCTTGTCTATGAAACAGTAAAACAGATTAACGATCCGGCTTTTCTTAAAAACGTAACGGAAACGGGTGAATACCTGATGGATAATCTTGAAAAGCTCAAAGCAGATACAAACTCTATTGAAGAAGTCCGCGGGATTGGCCTGATGATTGGCGTGGATACGGCCTATAAAATCGGTGACGTTTTAGGCAATCTCCTGGATGAAGGCCTTATTGCAACGCAGGCCGGGGAAAAATCCCTACGTTTGACACCACCGTTAATTTTTACCAAAGACCACGCAGACGAGGCCGTCGATAAAATCGGGCATGTGATAAGGAAAGAATTATAACCACGATGGCGAACCCCCTTCTCAACATCCAAAACCTCTCTGTTGATTTTAAAAGTCAGGACGGTGTATTTCATGCCGTCAAGAATGTTTCTTTGTCTATTGAGAAGGGCCAGACGGTTGCTCTTGTCGGAGAAAGCGGATCAGGGAAGTCAGTGACAGCCCTGTCGGTAATGCAGCTTCTTCCCTACCCACTTGCTGCGCACCCGGAAAATTCATCCATTCAGTTTAACGGTGAAGAGCTGGTTGGCAAAAAAGAGACTTTTATGCGCACCATCCGCGGGTCACAGATCGGGATGATTTTTCAGGAACCGATGACAGCCCTCAACCCGCTTCATTCCATTGAGCGGCAAATCGGCGAAGTCCTGCGCCTGCACCAGAAAATGAGCGAAAGTGCCGCCTGTAAGCGTGTTCTGGAACTGCTTGATATGGTCCAACTGCCAATGATGAAAGACCGTCTTGGCGCCTATCCGCATGAGCTTTCCGGCGGTCAGCGCCAGCGCGTGATGATCGCCATGGCGCTCGCCAACAACCCGGAGCTTCTCATTGCTGATGAACCGACGACTGCGCTTGACGTCACCGTGCAAGCTGAGATTTTAGAACTTTTGGAGCAGCTTCAAAAAGATCTCGACATGGCGATGCTGATGATCACGCATGATCTCTCTGTCGTTGAAAAATTTGCCAGTCATGTCTGCGTCATGAAAAACGGCGAAATTGTTGAACAGGACAGCGCCGCCAACATCTTTGCCGGACCGCAGCACGATTACACTAAAATGCTGTTAAGTGCCCGCCCGCGCGGCAGTATCTCCGCCGCAGATGAGAGCAAGCCCGTCATTTTAAAAGGCATGGATCTCAAAGTTCATTTCCCGAAGAAAAAATCTTTCTGGGGAAAAACCACTGACTGGGTGAAAGCCGTTGACGGGATCGAGCTGG
>JANQIB010000133.1 GCA_028282385.1 Alphaproteobacteria bacterium | reverse complement strand
TATTTTTGCCAATCGGCAGGACAACCGGGTTATAGGTTTCCAGCAGACGGCGGCCTTTTCCATCCGGGATATAGTCGTTCATTTCCTCATCAGAAATTGGATCCGCATTATAATCTTCAATCTCGTGATCCGGGTAAGAATAGGTCCAGCCCCATTGGTAACCGGAGACTTTCAGTGTCATTTCCGTTTCCGGGGTGCGGTCAAGATAATAGAGAAGTTTAAAAGAGGGCACGGCGATAATAATCAGGATAATCACCGGGACCACGGTCCAGACAATTTCCAAAGGCACATTATGGGTTGTTTTTGACGGCTCCGGGTTGGCCCGCGCATTAAAGCGCACGGCAACAATAACCAGCAGGGCCAGAACAAAAAGCGTGATGATTGTAATGATCCACATCAGCAGGTCATCATGGAAAGCACGCAGTTGCTCCATATTCGGGCTGGCGGCAGGTTGAAAGCCGAGCTCGTTCGGTTTGGGTTCATAAGCAAAAGCCGGCATCATGGAGAAAATCATCGCTGCGCAGCTTAAACAAAAAGAGGAGAGGTATTTCATGCGTCTTGTCCGCTTTGTGGTGGTAATGACAATTTATTTTTCTACAGCTTAATATAAAGAGTGTGAAGAGGAAAGAGAGTGATTTCAGGTCTTATTTTCAGCCCGCTCGGCTTCCAGAATTGTCAGAATCTGATCTGCGCCGTGGCTGGCCGCATCTTCAAACGGACAGAGCACGATATCTGCGCCGGATTTCTTCAGATCTTCTTCCATAACCCGGAAATGAGAGGTTACGGCAATATGTCCCTGATAGCCGGATTCGCGCAAAGTGCGGGCAAAAGAGATCCGGATATCAGGCATAAACGGCCCTGCAATATGGTGCGGGAAGGCAAGGACAACCGTATTCACGCCTTTGAGCGGCAGGGCTTTGACGAATTCCGGGTCTGAGGCATCCCCGTAAATCGCCGGGAATTTAAACTCTTGGGCCTGGCGGATCGCTTCCGGGTCGAAGTCGATTCCCAAAACACGGGCATTTTGCTTTTTAAATTCAGTGGCCATCGCGCAGCCAAAACGGCCCATCCCGAAAATCAGGACATCATAACTGCCGCGTTTATGGGAATCGGAAAGTTCTTCATCATATTTGGGCATTTTGCGCTCAAAAATCCCCAGCGGTTTTTCAAGCAGGCCGAAGAGCTGATCCTGAAACAGCATCAGATAGACGGACACGGTGATCGTGATCATCCCGGTGAGCGTCATCAGCCCGGCGGCGCTTTCCGGGAGCTGCCCGGCGGCAACGGCCAGGCCTGTGAAAATCATCGAGAACTCGCTGATCTGGGCAAGGGTTGTGCCGCTCATATAGCCTGTGCGGCGGCGATAGCCCATCAGCCCCATAATGCCCATGATAATGACCGGTTTGCCAATCAGGACAAAGCCGGACAGGATCAGGGCCGGCAGGATCTGTCCGCCAATTTGATCAAGGTCGAGCTGCGCGCCGAGACCCAGAAAGAAGAATAAAAGTAAGAAATCACGTAAGGGGGCGAGTTTGGCTGCGATAAGATCGCGGATCGGTGTCGAAGCCAGGGCTACCCCGGCCAGCAGGCCGCCAAGTTCTTTACTGAGATCCAGCGCATGGCACAGTGAGGCTGTCACAGCGGCCAGGCCAATGGCAAAAATCACGATCAGTTCAGACGATTTGGCAAGGCTTTGTGTTAAGGGGTTGGCGACATACCGCACAAAAAGAGCGGTTGCAATCAACAGGGCAAAGACTTTGGCAAAGACAAAGGCGAAGACTTCCCAGCCAACCGTTGCTTCCGGTCCGCCCGTGCCCAGCGCGGTGACAACCACCATCGACAGGATGACAACGATATCCTGTACGATCAAAACGCCGAGCGCGATTTTGCCGTAGAGAGATTCAATCGCGCCGGAATCCGACAGGAGTTTAACAACGATAATGGTTGAGGAAAACGCCAGCGCAATCCCGATCCAGAAAGACGGCATCGCGGCAAAGCCAAGCCAGAGGGCAATGCCAAAGCCAAGGGCAGCGGTCAGAGTGACCTGGGTTGCGCCTGCGATAAGCGCCACCGGACCGAGCGTTTTAATCAGGTTTAAATCCAGCTTCAGACCGACGAGAAAGAGCAGCAGAGCAATGCCCAGCGCGGCCAGTGTATTGATCTGATCGGAATCTTCCGGGATCACGCCCAGAAGATCCGGCCCGATCAGCAGGCCCACGCCGATAAAAGCAACAATCAAAGGCTGGCGCAGATGCAGCGCTGCAAACCCGAAAAGGCCGGAGACAATCAATAGGGCCGAAAGCTCATAAAAAAGCGAGCTTTGGATCAGGGTTATCAGGGCCGGCCAGTCAAAGGTCATTTTAAATCGTCAAAAAAGAGAGAATGGGTCATTTTGATCTTCGCATTATAGCTGAAAGAAAGGGGGAATACTATGACCACTGCATTTTATCCGCGCGCTAAAATAATTGCTTTGGCCACAGCGGTTTCACAGCGCAAAACCGTGTCGCCTAAATTAACGGCCTGCACAAAAGACTGCGCGGCGATGAAGTCTTTTTCCTCTTTTGTAAACCCGCCTTCCGGGCCAATGAGAAGCGCAACATCACCATCCTGCGCAGCGAGAGCCTGCGCGTCATAGCGTTCAATACAGGCCAGAATTTTGATGTCCTGAGTCCAGTCGGTAAAAAACGCATCCAGTTTTTGTAAAGGATGAAGGGCAGGAATCGTCAGCCGTTCGCATTGTTCTGCCGCTTCGTGAATTTGTGTGTGCAGGCGCTCATCATTGAGTTTCCTGACTTCGGTATTTTGAGTCAGCACCGGATAGAAATCGCTCACGCCAAGCTCGACCGCTTTTTCGACCATCCAGTCCTGACGCGCTTTTTTAATGGGTGCAAAAATCAACGCGGTTTTCGGTATGTCTTGCGGCTGCATGCGCAATTGCCGGTCAAGGATTACGCGCGCTTCTTTTTTTGAAAGGGATGCAATATGTCCCAGCCATTCGCCGTGGCGCGCGTTAAACAGGCGTACCGGATCTCCTTCTTTTTTGCGCAGGACATTTTTGAGGTAATGCGCCTGCGCGCTGCCCAAAGTGATTTCAGCGTCGCCCGCAAGATCTGTCTCAATATAAAGACGCGGATATTTAAATGTCTCATCCATCATAACAATAAACCTAAAGAAAGAGAGCATCCCGGACAAGCAGCAAAGCTGCGCAGATCCGGGATCCAGAAAATAAAAGTCTGGATCCCGGCTTTCGCCGGGATGCTTCATTCGTATGGTGAATTCGGTTATAAAAGAGAATGACTTTTACCGATATCCGCTTCGATTTAGTGTCCTGCTTGCCGGAAAGAGTGCGGCCTTATGCGCTGATGATGCGCCTTGACCGGCCGACTGGCTGGTGGCTTTTGCTGTTGCCCGGCTGGTGGGCAATTGCCCTGCACGGGATGGCGGCTGGCGGGATGAGCATGCGGCACTGGAGCCTGATGGGCCTGTTTTTTGTAGGAGCCATTATTATGCGCGGGGCAGGCTGTATCATTAATGATCTCTGGGATCGTGATCTGGATAAAAAGGTGGAGCGTACACGCGTACGTCCATTGGCATCCGGGCAGGTGTCGGTCCGTCAGGCGTCTTTCTTTCTGGGCCTCCTTTTATTGCTGGGGCTTTTCATTTTACTGCAAACCTCGCCGGCCGGGATTGCACTTGGACTTGGGTCAATGGTGCTTGTCATTCTCTATCCGCTGATGAAACGCATCACCTGGTGGCCGCAGGCCTTTCTTGGGATTACTTTTAATTTCGGCGCGCTGATCGGCTGGGCGGCGCTGGAGAATAATGTAAGCGCCGCGGCACTGCTTTTATACCTGGCCGGGATTTTCTGGACGCTGGGTTATGACACGATTTATGCCCATCAGGATAAAGAAGATGATGTGATGGCCGGGATTAAATCAACGGCCCGCCTGTTCGGCGCGCGCAGCAAAATTTGGGTCGGCGGGTTTTATGCGCTTAGCTGGATCTTGATTGTTATGGCGGCCCTTCAGGCTTTGCCGGGATCTTATGCGCCGCATTTCCTGATCCCTGCCGCGGCGCATTTTGTCTGGCAAATCGCCCGCTGGAACATGGAGGACCAGACCAGTTCGCTCAAAATGTTTAAGTCGAATGTGATGGCCGGATTGTTGGTTCTTTGTGGGCTTTTCGCAACTGCATTATAAAAAATGCTTGAAATGCATAGCCGCTATGTTTTTAAATCATGGTTTATTTTTCACTATAAAAACGGAGTATTGCTATGGTTATAGATCCACTTAGAGTTTCCCACCCGGAGCTATTTGAAGCGCAAGATAAAGCCAAAAGGATGCGTCTGGTTTCAGTTACGATTTCTTATGCGCAGGCAGCTACCGAGCAGCAAATTGAACAAACGGGTATGGCGTATACACACATTATTTCTCCTAACAGTATTCGGTTGCCTGAACAGGCAGATTTTATTGAAGATGTTGATTTAAGCGTTATAAGAGATGCTTGGGTCGCTTCTCAGGAGCGTATTGATTCACAACGTAAAATAAAAATCCCCCATATTTCAGAAGGTGTTGATAAATTTGTAAATGCCTTTTTTCACAAAATAGGCATAGAGATGTCGCACGCATCAAGGGCTTTTATTCAAGCTGCAGAATTTCCAATTCCACCAGAATATAAAATCAATCTTCCTCTGGCAGGAGAAGATTTTAGAAAAGAATTGATTAATGCATTTGTTCCATTTGAGGGAACCAAGGAAATGCTTTTGAGGTTAGAGGGCGCTCTGGATTTACCGATGCGTACTATTGATGTTCAAACTACGCGTTTAGCAGAAGAAGAAGCTCTGCGCAGGGTCATGCATTAACCCCCGTACAGATTCCTCAAACGCTGCTCGGCGATGATCAGCATCGGCAGATCGACGCTGGCGGCGGCGCGCATATCGTTGAAGAGGGGTTCGATCGCCTGGGCCTGCGTGCCGTGAGTGTCCATCCATTTTTTAAAAAGGCCCGGTTTTTCGGCCATCCCTTCACCTGCCTTCATATCCTTCAGAACGCGGACTGTCAGGCCGGCTTGTGAGCCGTAAAGCTGATCGATCACCCCGTCCAGTGCCTCATCGGCCCAGCGGTCATCGGTCGGCAGGTAGCGGGCCTGCTGGCGCAGCCAGTCGAGATGGAAATGCGCGCCGAGTTCAAAATAGAGTTTGGCCGGGCCATTCAGGCCGATCTTCATTTTTCCGGCAATGCGAATAATATCGCAGGACGAGGCCAGCATCGGCATCAGGGCGAGATCGCGCGCGAGTTTTTCCGGCAGGCCGTCCTGCATGCCGCGATGAGTTGCATGTTCAATGGTGTCATGCAGATCAGGCGTGGCAACATCCGACAGTTTTTTCTTCAGTTTTTTAATGCCGCTTTCATAGGCCGCAATGTCTTTATTAATATCGAGGTCACGCCCGAGACGGGTCAGGAACCAGGTCACGGCGCGTTCAGTCATGCGGGCAATATCCAAAAAGGCATTGAGCTGCACTTGCGCCGGGACTTTATTATCCAGTGCTTCGATCGCATTCCACAGGCTGCGCAGGTCAAAAGCTTCGCGCACAATAATATAGGCCTTGGCAACTTCCGCCGGGGTTGTCCCGATTTTCGCCACGCGTTCCATCAGGAAGGTCGGGCCCATCCGGTTGGTCATGGAATTGGCCAGCGTCGTACAGATAATCTCGCGCTTGAGCATATGTCCCAGCGCAATTTTTTCGTAATCTTTTGCGAGTTTTTTCGGGAAGTATTTGAGAAGACGTCCCTCCATCGCTTTACTTTCAGGAATGTCGCTGTCCAGCAGCAGGCCGGTGATATGAATTTTGGCATAGGCCTGCAGGACGGCAAGTTCCGGGCGGGTCAGGCCTTTCCCGGTGCGCTGACGGGTTTCGATCATATCGTCATCCGGCAGGCCTTCCAGTTTCCGGCTTAAGGAGGCTTTGCGTTCCAGTTCAATCATCAACTGACGGTGCGAGGAAAGCTGGTCGGGCGCTTTCAGTTCCATCAGGCTGATGCCTTGCGCCTGTTGATAGTTATTGCGCAGGACGAGCGCACCGACTTCATCGGTTAAAGAGGCCAGCAGCTTGTCGCGCTTTTGAATATCCATCTTGAATTTCGGCAGGCGCATCACATCACCCATCAAAATCTTGATATTTACTTCATGGTCGGAGGAATCAACGCCGGCGGAGTTGTCGATATAATCTGCATTCAGCCGTCCGCCATTTTCAGAAAACTCAATCCGGCCAAGTTGTGTGACGCCGAGATTGGCACCTTCCCCGACGACTTTCGCGCGCACATCCGGTGCATCAATACGGATGGCATCATTGGCCTTATCGCCGGCCTGTGCATGGGTTTCGCTGGTCGATTTAATATAGGTCCCAATCCCGCCGAACCAGAGCAGGTCCGTCCGGCTTTGCAGCATTGCGCGCATGAGTTCATTCGGTGTGACGCGCTCGCGGTCAAGATCAAAGGCTTTTTGAATTTCAGGGGTGAGCCGCAGACTTTTTTCACTCCGCAAAAAGATTCTGCCGCCTTTGGATAGCAGTTTGGTATTATACGCATCCCAGCCTTTGACATTTTCAAACAGGCGTTTGCGTTCTTTGTAAGTGGTGGCCGGGTCCGGATCCGGATCACAGAAAATATGCAGGTGATTAAAGGCACCGATCAGGCGGATATGTTCGGAGAGCAGCATCCCGTTTCCAAATACATCACCGCCCATATCGCCAACGCCGACAGCATCGAAAGGCTGACTTTGCGTGTCGTGATTGAGTTCCCGGAAATGGCGCTTAACGGACTCCCACGCGCCGCGCGCCGTAATGCCCATTTTCTTGTGGTCGTAACCGGCTGAGCCACCTGAAGCGAATGCATCGCCAAGCCAGAACCCGTATTCTTCCGCAAGGCCGTTGGCAATATCAGAAAAGGTCGCCGTTCCTTTATCAGCGGCCACAACGAGATAAGGGTCGTCTCCATCACGCCGGGTCACGTCTTTGGGCGGTAAAATAGCTTCTCCTGCGCGGTTGTCTGTAATGTCTAAAAGGCCGCGGATAAAGGTTTTATAGCATTCTATGCCTTCGGCCAGAAAAGCTTCGCGCCCGCCTTCCTTGGGCGGTCTTTTGACAACAAATCCGCCTTTGGCGCCCATTGGAACGATGACGGCATTCTTGACCTGCTGCGCTTTCATCAGACCGAGAATTTCAGTGCGGAAATCTTCATGGCGGTCGGACCAGCGCAGACCGCCGCGCGCAATTTTATCGCCGCGTAAAT
>JANQIB010000146.1 GCA_028282385.1 Alphaproteobacteria bacterium | reverse complement strand
CGATCGTAAAATTCACATTCCAGACCAGGAAAGGGCGCCGGGAAAAATCCAGCGCAACGCGGCTAAGTGCCTCATCCATCGCAACGTACGCATGGCCGTACCTGTGTATGCCTGTCTTGTCGCCCAGTGCTTCTTTCAGCGCCGCGCCCAGCGCAATCCCGCAATCCTCAACGGTATGATGAGCATCAATGTGAAGATCGCCATTCACCTTGATCTCCAGGTCGAACAGGCCGTGCCGGGCCAGCTGCTCGAGCATATGGTCCAAAAACCCGACCCCGGTGGTAATATCGGCCCTGCCGGTCCCGTCAATATTTACTGTAACCGAAATATCGGTTTCCTTGGTCTTACGGTCAATTTTTCCTGTGCGTTGCAACATTTTTCATATTCCCTTGATCTTTTCTTTGGCCGTCCTTATAGTGCCTTTTTGCTTATATAAACATAAAGAAAAACTTATGGTTTCTCCGGTTCATAAATTTCTGCAAGCAACCACGGTAGCGCTCTGTGTCTCTGCGACATCCGTCCCGGCATTTACCCATGCAGCGGATCATTGTCCTTCTGCCCCGGTTGCTTTGCCCGATAGATTAGACGCAATTGCAAAAGCGCTCAACGATATTCAAAAGGCCCTTGGGCAGGCAGGTCTCCTGGACATGCCCGCTGAAGTTGAAGCTTTTTATGACCGCATGATTACACATTATGAAGATAAGGGTCTTTTTGATCTCCATTACGATGAGCTGGATGAAGCCTGGCAGTTTTTTGATGAGCCTAAAGAATGCCGCAGTATCCGGGATATACAAGCCCGGGCGCAGGGAAAATGCATCTTTGATGAAATCTGGAAAATTGAAGCCTACCATCAGGCGCTCTCCAACTTCCCGCTGAAATCCGGTGTCAGCAAATTGGCCAGCCTGTCTAAAAAACAATTGCATGAAACTTTAATGGGCTACGGAAATTATGTGCGGTTTCTTGATAACGCGTTTCCAGGTTATACGGCCGCTCTAAATCTGCCGCAGAAAATCCAGAATCAACTGAATCTCATTGATCGTGAAATGTCTTTATATCAGAGTCGGCTTGAACACTGCCCGCCAGGTGACGGTTTACCTCAATCACCTAAAAAAACGCCACCAAAACCTGCAGAACCAGCATTAGTAAGTTAATCTCTATTCCTACCCATGGTTGAGATTTGCCCGTAATCATCATATAATCGTATGCAGTTTATAGCGGCGTCCTCTCTTCCCACCCCCCTACAAAGATTTTCTGATGCGCCATTTTCTTCTCTTGCTCTGTTTTATCTTAACCGCCTGCACGCCGGAGATCTCTCTCAAAGAACATGAGATGAAGGACCCGCTGGTTATTCCCGAAGATGCGCAGCCATCCCCGATCAGTTTCCGGACACTGCGCTATGAAATTCCAACCGGAACAACGGTTGCTTCTTACGGCTGCGATTCTTTTTTGCGGGGATTAATCGACGCCAGTGGATTTGCCAAACAAATGGGTAGCGCGGATGCCAAACGCGTCTTTACCGAAACATTAACCGCACAAGGATACGATGTCGCCGGCCAACCGGAATTTGTCTTTGACGAAATTGAAGATGAAATGCGCGTGAAATACGGCATCAGTGCCCGCATTACGGATATCAAAATGAATATCTGCCCGGGTGATAGCCGGTTCATCAAATTCGGTGCGGCCAAGGAAAAAGGCGCCGCCGAATTGACTGTTATCTGGACCGTCTTCGACTATGTGAACTGGAAGAGCGTTTATAAAGCGACAACGCAAGGCTACTCTAAAACCCGTTTTTATAATATGGAAGGCACCCCTCTTGTTCTTGAGGAAGCTTTCGCAATGGCCGCGCATAATTTAGGTGCTGACCATCTGTTCAATGATCTCCTTGTGAACGGTGTCTTGCCGCCTGTTAAACCAAAAACCGTTTACAGTGAATCCGAACATTATGCAGGAAAATTTTCACCAGATGAAAAAATTGTCATTCATAATTCTGAAATCAGTAAAACGCCTACCAAAGGGCGCTTTGATAAAATTCTCGAAACAGCGGTCCGCGTGCAAACCGGCGGCGGGCACGGATCGGGTTATTTTATAACCCCGCAAGGCCATATCATTACCAATGCCCATGTTGTCGGCTATTCTGACTGGGCGCGCATTACAACGAAAGGGCGTAAACGCAAAATTCAAGCAGAAGTACTCCGGGTTGACAGGCCGCGCGACGTCGCTCTTTTAAGGATTATTGAAATTCCGGATAAAATGGCGATCTCAACTTTACCAATCCGGACAGAAATTCCGAAAATCGGTGATGATCTTTATGCGATTGGCGCACCTTTAGCAAAAGGGCATCAAGATACTGTAACGCGCGGCATTATGAGTAAATATTTTTATAAAAAGATGGAAAAACAATATTATATTCAAAGCGACGTCAGTATCCATCAAGGCAATTCCGGTGGACCTTTGTTAGACGAAAACGGAAATATTGTTGGAATGAGTGTCGCAGGCTACGCAATAGATGATGTTGGTCGTGGAGCTGGCCTCAACCTCTTTATCCCCATCGAAGATGCGCTGGACAAGCTGGATATCGAACTTGAAGAATAAGCAGGTATAAAAACCTTATACCTGCTTATTTGCAATTTATATTTAACCTGGTTTGCTGGTCGGTCCGGCGCCACCGCCTCCCGGCGGCAGATGCGACGCTTTTTCTCCGGCTTCTAAAAACATGCCGCCGCCATCGCCCAGCGTAACCCCTCCCATCGCAAGCCCTTCAATATCCTGAAGCGCAATACCTCCCGTCAGCAATGCAAGACTGCCAACCATCAAAGCACCGGCCGCGGCTTTTTTCCAGCCAGGCATGATACTTGTCGGCGCTATGATACCAAGCTCTACAAGATGAGCTGTTTTGAAAGGATGCGTAAGAGCGGATTCATAAAAGTGAGAGATGCGGTCCATTGGACCACTTGGTTTTTTTGGCATGGTTTTGCTCCCTGTTAATATTGTTTTTATTGTTTCTTTCACACTACCATATTTTGTAATTTTTTCTACCTAAAAAAGAAGCAGACTTGACGTATCAATGTGAAAACGGCATATCAAAACCTGTTGTCGCTTAATTTTGTTTTGCAGCAGGCACAAGCGACAACAAGTAGAAAACCTACTTTAGGAGCGTAGTAACGCACTGCAAAACAAAAGAAAGAGACAAGATGACAACTATATTAGCAATTCGTAAAAACGATGACGTTGTTGTGGCCGGGGACGGGCAGGTCTCCCTTGGCCAAACGGTAATGAAATCCAATGCGCGTAAAGTCCGCCGTCTTGGCAAAGACGGAAAAATCATTGCCGGCTTTGCCGGCGCAACCGCCGATGCGTTTACCCTGTTTGAACGGCTTGAAGCAAAACTCGAAGCCCATCCGGGACAGCTCACCCGCGCCTGCGTCGAACTGGCCAAGGACTGGCGCACTGATAAATATCTGCGCAAGCTCGAAGCCCTGATGGCTGTGTGCGATAAAGATGTCTCCCTCATTCTTTCCGGCACCGGCGATGTCGTCGAACCGGAAGACGGGATTATCGGTATTGGTTCGGGCGGAAATTTTGCCCTGGCCGCCGCGCGGGCGCTGGCTGACCGTGATGATCTCGACAGTGAAGCCATTGCCCGCAAAGCTCTTGGCATCGCCGCAGAGATCTGCGTTTACACCAATGACAGTATCGTGATCGAAAAGCTTTAAAGCTTGAGCTTTCGCGTAAAATCAGGCGTAAAAGTAATATCGTTTTTATCCCGGACTGCTTTTTCAAGTAGCTGTGAAATTTGCGTCAGGGCGAGTGGTGATTCAATGGAAACCCGTGCATAAAGCCGATCTTTAGACCGCACCATATCTAAATCGATATCTTTGCCAAGCCGCAAGTCTGCATAGCCACACGCCAATACACATTTTATAAATGTCGTCTTTAGAGCTTCCAGTGCGGTCGTGCTTTGCAGTTTTTTATTGATTGTCGCAGGATCGGTTTTGAATAAATCATAAGCGTTCGTAATATCACGCGCAGCCATCAACATTTGCTCCGCGGATGATTGGGAAATTATTAATCCGCCATCACCTTCAAAACGAAAAATAAATCCGTACTCATTTTCCTGCATGATTTTTTCAACGCGCCCGTGAAAATCGTGCATGAGATCAATGACACTAGCCTCATGAAAAACATCCAGTAAACTTTTATAGCCGGTGATGTCATAGCCCATGAAAATAGCCTGAGCGCCCACCGACGGACGAGCTCCCAGCTGATCCGATAAATCCTCTATAAATGCGCTTACAAGATTCTGGGCACTGTCACGAACTGGTGGGCCCTTCTGCGGCCCGGTTAAAATCTGTTCAAATTTTTGTAAATCAGCATCGCCAATCTCTGCTTCTGGAGAAAATGCCCCTTGAAACACGATGGGTGTTCCTGCAAATTCTTCAACAATACAAAGCGTTCTTTGATTGCGCATTTGACTTTCGTAGAAACCGCTTCCCCCATCCATGGCGTTTCCGGCTGCTGTTTTATCGCGCGGTAACAAGCGGCGATGCAAATAAGCCTGCCCAAAAGCATCATTTTCCGGTGTGGATTTTTGATGATAACCCGCAGCTATTATCGAAGAACTTTCCTGCCCGGCAGGGACAAAAACGGCTATACCGTCGAGACCCGGAAAGATACCGGATGCCTGCGCGGCGGCTTGTTGTAATGCATCGTCCAACTTTGCTTTCAAACCTGTGAAGTGCAGGGCCTGACGGCGGATGCTCATAAGTTCTCGAGACGCATTTATCATTATTTTACTCCTGATACAGGACATAACTTATTTTACGGAAAAATTCAAAGACTTTAGAGTCCGGGCTGACAAAGGGGGTAAAAATAACCTCTTCCGCCTCTTGACCTTTTGCCGTTAAAGACGCATGTAAATCCCCATGAGTGAAGATCAAAATCCTGCAGCAAGTGCCACCAAGCCAAATGTCTCCGCTATGTCTCCGCGCGAGATCGTGCATGAGCTCGACCGGTTTATTATCGGCCAGAGCGATGCCAAGCGCGCCGTGTCCATTGCTCTGCGCAATCGCTGGCGGCGGATGCAACTCGATCCTGAGCTGCAGGAAGAAGTTTACCCAAAAAATATTTTAATGATCGGCCCGACAGGCGTCGGGAAAACAGAAATCGCCCGCCGGCTGGCCAAACTGGCCGGCGCGCCTTTTGTGAAAGTCGAGGCAACCAAATTTACCGAAGTCGGTTATGTCGGCAAAGACGTGGAGAGCATTATCCGCGATCTGGTTGAAATGGCCATTCACATGACCCGCGATAAAATGCGCGCCGGTGTACAGGCAAAGGCTGAAATCTACGCCGAAGAACGCGTACTCGATGCGCTGGTCGGGGAAGGGGCCGGCACCGCCACGCGTGACTCTTTCCGTGAAAAACTCCGCAAAGGGGAATTTAACGATAAGGAAATCGAACTGGATATTGCCGATACTAAAAACCCGCTGGCCGATATGTTTGATATTCCCGGGATGCCCGGCACATCCATGTCGATGGTGTCGATCGGTGATATGTTTGGCAAAGGCATGGGCGGCAAGACCAGGAAAAAACGTATGACCGTCTCCGCTTCCTATGACGTCTTAATGGCCGAGGAAGCCGACAAACTTTTAGATGAAGACAAGATTGTCAGTGATGCCCTCGACCTTGTGCAAAATAACGGCATTGTCTTTATCGATGAGATTGACAAGATCGCTACGCGCTCCGATACGCGCAGCGGGGATGTTTCCCGTGAAGGGGTACAGCGCGATCTCCTGCCGCTGATTGAAGGCACAACCGTTTCTACCAAACACGGACCCGTCAAAACCGATCATATTCTTTTTATTGCCTCAGGCGCGTTTCATTACGCTAAGCCTTCCGACCTTCTGGCCGAGCTTCAGGGCCGTTTGCCGATCCGGGTTGAGCTGCGCGCGCTCACCCAGGAGGATTTCCGCCGCATCCTGACTGAAACCGATGCCTGCCTGATCAAACAATATAAAGCCCTGATCGGCACCGAAGAGGTCACGCTCGACTTTACCGATGAAGCAATTGATGAAATTGCCCGCATTGCCTTTGAGGTGAATGAGAGCGTTGAAAATATCGGTGCGCGCCGCCTGCTCACCGTCATGGAAAAACTGCTGGATGACATTTCCTTTACCGCGTCTGATCGCGGCGGGGAAAGCATTACAATTACGCAGGAAGACGTCCTGAAAAACGTTTCCGATCTCGCCTCGAATGCGGATCTCAGTAAATTTATTTTATAAGATTAAACAAGTTCCGGTACTTGTTCATCGAGAGGCAAGCTTAATTGGTGACGGGGCCCGGAGACGCGGCGCCAATAATCCGATTTAACTTGTGAGAGCTGTGAAATCTCAGGCACACTCAAATATATAAGCACATCCGAAGTTCTTCTTTGATCAACCATAAATGGTCTGGAGGCAACCAGGAGAGATCCTTCTTTTTCTGCAACCCGATTTAAAGCGGCAACCATATAATCATCGGAACACACTAAAATAGGTTTGACCTGCAAAGTTTTATAATTTGGCTTGGCGTACTGAGGACGACAAACAATTCGGCGCTTACCTTTTGCATTAGGCTCAATTTCATGATCTGGCTTGACGACTGTAAGTGTTGGAGCAGATTTTTCACTTTCATCTTTTTCCTGTGCTTTTAATAAAAGTTTCTTGTAATTATCGGAAGCAACCCAAAGATCATTCCAAGCCAGCTTTAATCCCTGATAATAAAGATTTACATCAGCCATCGACGGATCTTCCAAACCACTGCGATGATCTTCGATAAAATCAACAAGCTCACGTAAAGTTTTAAAACCGCGCTTATCAATATTATTTCGGGCAGCTGCAATTTGCTTTTGTGTTAACATGCCTTTTTCCCAAGGATAAAGATCAGAACGTGCGCCGCCTAAAGGAAATTGTATACGTAGATTGATATAGTCGTGTTCTAGAAAAGCAACATCACGATGCTGTTCAGCAAAAGCAGAGTAATCATAATGGCAACCTACTCTATGTTCGCTTGATTTGTTTTTAACAAAAGTAGCTGGTCTGAATTCCGTATTTTCTTTTGCCCGTACAGCACGCCGCCAATGAAATCGGCAGCCACAGGCTTTCTCAAGACACCTATATTCATGAGAATAGCGTGTACTTTCATCTTTATCACGTGCATCTTGCCGTTCGGCAAGTTCACCGGTCGCAGGATCATATGCGCTAACAAATCTCATAATGAGAGAATATTTACCTTATCTTATATATTATGTCAAATGTTTTCGAGGGATTGTATCGCCGCTTCTTTTGTCACATGGCTATAGGCCACAATCTGGCCGGGCGCAGGCTCAATCCCTGTCACAGCATCTATAAGATGAGCATGAGAAAATATAACTGCCAGGGATGTGTCTTGAAAGGTTTTTTCTACCAGTGAGCGCCCGCGTGCCTGAAGCGCTGCATCATCTTCAGGCTCTCCTTCCCACCATTCAGGCGTCTCTCCGGCCAGAAGATGTGCCTGAAGGTTGCGGTTTACAATTCTCCAGGACAAGTCAATTGCATCCTGACGCGTAAGACCGACATTGAGCTTTTTATTCTGCAAACGCCGCTCTGCCGCAAGCACCGTCAGAAGAATATCATGTTTTAGGCCTGCCTCGTTTAATGCGCGCCGGGCCGTGTTAACTGTCCGGGTGGTCGGGCTGGACGCAACCAGGTGAACGGAATAGCGATTGACATTAAAGAAGTCGCGTAAGGCCGAACCTGTCTGCTGTGCTTGTAAAATTCCCTCTCTGACAAGATCGGGATCTTCCATATCTTCAGGCAAAACGCCATATCTTTCATAGTGGGCGTTATGCTTCGCTTTTCCGTGGCGGATAAACAGGTGAGAAACATTATAAATGGCGCGGAGCATTTTTGTTATGTATATTATAAAGGCGGACTGTGCAAGTCCTCTTTTACCGCTGACGTTTGAGATACACGTAAAACGCCCCGTTGCCGCCATCTTTGGGCTGCGCGCCTGTGACTTTTAAAACGATTCCCGATAAGGGCGGTGCGGAGAGCCAGTCCGGCACACGCTGTCGCAGAATCCCGCGCCGGGTGCCTTCGCCGCGCTGCGCTTCTTCTTCGGCGCGGGAGCGCGGCGTCCCTTTGCCGGTAATCACAATCACGCATCTTTTCCCGGCGGCATAGGCGCTTTGAATAAAGTTGGTAAGCGCCATATGCGCTTCATCCTGTGTAAAACCATGCAGGTCGAGCCGCCCTTCAATCGGCAGCTTGCCCTTCCTGAAGCGTTCCTCGGTGCGGCGGTCAAGTTGCGCCGGCTCATAAGAAGAGGGTTTTTGTTTGCTTTCTTCCCGCTTGACCGGGATTTTTTCCCGCCCGGCAGAGGGCTTAGGTTTTTGATCTTCTTTTAAGGCCTGCTCTTCCAGTTCGGACCAGTCAGGTTCCTCTTCCAAAGGACGGACATCACGCGTAAAAGCTTTCCAGAGCAGCAGGTCACTGATCCCGCTGCCGCGCCCGCCTTTCCCGCCATTGCCGCCACTATTCATAGGGCTGACTATACAGCTTTTTTCTTTTGTTCAAAATTAAGTCATAATAAGGATGATGAGATGTTTTCTTTTCATCCTGCTTTTTCTTTTAACGCCTGCGAGCGCGCAGGCGCAAAACACGGCCGGTGCATTCAGACTTTCCGGCGCGCAGGATATTGCCCTCGCCTTTTATAAAACCGGCGGGAAAACACCGCCTTATGAAAGCTGGATCCGGAAAAGCGCGCGCTATACCACCACCGCGCCATATTTACGCCCGCGGGTTCTGGCCGCAGAAAAAGAAGCGCTTCAAAAAGCTTACCGCGACTTTAACCCGCAAAGTGATGTCTTAACGCTCGGCACGCGGATCAGCGCAAGCGTTCATCTCATGCAGGCAGATGAACAAACGCCCTGGCCCCGTTACGAGCTTCACTTTGATTTGCCGGTTAGTTCGCCCCCTTCTTTTCCTTACACTTATCTGGACAACAAATATGTTTTAATTCCTTCAGATCCTGACAGTTTGCTCCGGCAAACCATTTCGAAAGACCGCTATGATTACCTCGCGCGGGTCCTGCAAAATGAGAGCGCCCCGCTAACCCTCATCTTTCAGATGCGTCCGGTCCGGGCAGAGATGGAAAATCCCGTGCGTGATATTGACGGGGAGATTATGTGGCCGCTCATCACCGAACTTGCCGCCATATCGCTCTGGAATGAAAAAGGGGCGCAACTTTGGGAGAATACAATGGTAACCGGCATCGGCCCTGCCTCTGATGAATTGATGAATTTGAAACAAAATCGGGGTCAAAATATCCCTTATTAGGAATGATTGACTTTATTTTGGCCGAATTCTTGCAAAAAATGCTATCATAAGGAGTATTTTTAGGAAAAACGGATCATGTTTTCGAATTTGGGCCCTCTTTTTAAGACAACCTTTCGCCAGGCAGAACAAACTGACACGCGCCAGGCAATTATCCGTGAGGAAAAAGAAGATGGGCGGCGTAAAAAAGATAAAAAAGAAGAGCGGCCGGGACAGGATCTCTGGGAAGACAGCACCAGCGTTTCGGTGGATGCGCTGCGAACCTTCCTGATCAATTTCCTGAAAGGCGCTGAATTAACAGATAAACTCAACCAGAACAAGGATCAGCCGGATCTCCCGCCCCGGCGTATGCCTGAGGAACGTACACCTGCCAATACAGCCACGGCCAGGGCGCTCGGCGCCTACCAGTCGATAGCGGACAAGGTTGAACCGCACCACCCTGTGCCGCCGCCTGAAAGCCCGCCGCAAAGCGATGCTGACAAGGTTGGCTCGTCAGATATCCGGCTAATACATCAGTTAATCGCAGATCTTGAAGACCTCTCCAGCCGGGGCGTGCAGACCGTCACGATCGAACCGGCCGGCAGTTTTCTCGAAGCCCTCGAAAACGCTGTTAAAGCTCTCAAATAATTAGCCAAATAGATTTTGAATCTGACCAGGCGCAAGGAGTAAAACGTAGAAACCTACGTGAACGACGACGCAACGACGTCAGATTCAAAAGATAGAAGGCTAAAGATAGGATAGTTTGTATTGCCCGTCATCATTGATGAGCAGGGTTGGTGCAGCCGGGTCCGCCTCAATTTTCCGGCGCAAACGGTAAATATGGGTTTCAAGTGTATGTGTCTCGACCCCCTGTACGTATGCCCAGACCTTATCCAGCAAAACACTGCGCTCCAGCCCGTCTTTTCCGGCCTGATAGAGGGCGAGCAGGATATCCCGCTCTTTTTCCGTCAGGCTGAGCGGATTTCCGGCATTTTCGGGAATAAAAACACTTTCGCGCGGCCTGAAAACCGCATTTCCCAGCGGAATTTCTGCGGGGACATTATAGGCCGGGCCGGAGCCGAAAAAGCGCCGGATGACATCAACCAGCGCGCCGGCCCGGTAAGGCATCTCAAAAACATGAAAAAACTCTTTAATATCAACAGGATAATTCTGCCCTGCCAAGAGAATTGATTTTTTTCGGACGTCTTCATCCTCCGGCAGAATATCCCAGCACAGCACCAGTTCAGGAGTTTCGGGTAAATCCTCTAAGGCCTGACAGGGCTGCGTTTTATGGCCTAAAACATGCGCGGCCGTCTCTAAAAGCTGCAGGCGCGCGGGATCCGGGGCAAGGCAGGCAATCTCGTGTGACATGGCAAAACTATCCGTTTTTTTGGGTTAAAAGGCAAGATCGGCCCGACGGGCCATTAAAGTTTTACTGCAAGTATCTGAAATAAAACAATAAATTTAAAAACCTCTCTGGCACGGGGCTTGCAAAACTTATCTCAGGACAAGATCAGTTTTGGGTTTTGACATGACATACACCGCTATTCCAGTTCCGGCAGACCGTTACGACAGTGCTTTTCAGCCTGCCACGACGGTTCAAAGCTGGAAAAAGCAAAAAACGGTGGACATGCTGTCCTCTGCCGAAAGCCGCACGGCGGCGCGTGCCGTTCATCTGGACCGCGGCTCTAACCCGGTTGAATCGATGATGGCCGATGCGCCGGAAAGCAAAAGCGGTTTTGCGGGTGAACTTGCCGAAGCCAATGGGAAAACCGAAAATTCGGATTTTGAATTTGATGATTTTCTCGACATTATAAATCCCCTGCACCATTTACCGGTGATCGGAATGATCTACCGCTCTATTACCGGCGATACAATCAAGCCGGTGGCCTCCATTGTCGGCGGCGGAATATTTGGCGGGCCGGTCGGCGCGGCAAGCGGCGTTGCCAATGCAATTGTTCAGCACGAAACCGGGAAGGACATTGCCGGGAATGTTTTCGCACTCGTGATGGATGATGACGGAAATTCAGGCAGCTCAAATTCACCCGTAATCGCCAGCGGCTTTAAGGATGATCCGGAAACGCAGCTGAGCATGGCCGCCGCTTCGCACGGCCTGAGTGAAAATCTTGAAGTTGATCACCAGGCCCCGCCGCCGCCTTTTGCCGGAAAAGAAGCGCCCGGAACAGCCATGTCTTTTGCAGATGTCAAAGCAGGCATGCGCGCTTATGAGAAGACGGCAATTGCCGGTGGACGGACAGCCGGCTGGCATCTTGATGAGGTTGAGCGTGCGCCGCCCGCACCGGTAACGGATAAACCGTTTGATGCCCGCGCCCTTGTTGACCGCGCCCTGCCTGCGCGGGAGCCGATGACAACTGTCAGCCTGAACGACTTTCCTCCGATTTATTAAACTTGCCGGGATCCAAAGAACGCCGTGCCGATGCGCACATGCGTGGCGCCGAGTTTAATCGCCTGCTCAAAATCTCCACTCATCCCCATGCTTAGAGAATTTAACTGATGGCGATTGCCAAGTTTTCTGAGAAGAGAAAAATACGGCACAGGGCTTTCATCAAAAGGCGGGATACACATCAATCCCTGCACATCCAGCCCGGCTTTTTTGGCTTCTTCCAAAAGGGCAGGGAGCTCTTCAATCGCGCAGCCGGCTTTTTGCTCTTCCGCGCCGATATTGACCTGAAGAAAGCACGGCAGGTTTTTCCCCTGCTTTTCCATTTCCTTTGCCAATGCCTGGACCAATTTGGGCCGGTCGACCGTTTCAATTACATCAAATAAAGCAACCGCATCTTTGACCTTATTGGTTTGCAGCGGGCCGATCAGGTGCAATTTTAAATCCGGGTATTGAGCGCGGCAATCCGTCCAGTGATCCGCCGCTTCCTGCACGCGGTTTTCGCCAAAGATCCGGTGACCGGCAGCAAGCGCTTCATCAATACGCGCGGCAGACTGGACTTTACTGACAGCCACCAGTTCAATCTCTTCAGCGTCGCGCCGGGCAGAAACGGCGGCTTTACTGATTTTGGTACGGATAAAATCGATATTATCGGCAACAGACATAAGAAGTTTATAAATCAGATCGCAGGTAAAAAGAAAGGGCGCTATAAAAGCGCCCTTCCTCTAAAATTTCGGTTAACTTCAAATTAGAAGTTGATTTGAACACCACCGAGAAGAGATGTAGCTTCAACATCGCTAACACCTGCTGTCGGAGATTCGTGCTCGATGTGGCTGATAGAACCACGGAAGCTCAGACCAGGAGCGGCTGTGTAGATCACACCACCTGTGTAACGCTGAGTTTCGTACTCACCAGCAGCCAAAGTGGCTTCATCATCACGGTCATAGTAAGATGCACCGAGTTTGAAAGGACCAGTTGTGTAGTCCGCACCGATTACGAATGTACGGTCTTCATCACCCTGGCTGGATGCATTGTTGTTTTCTGTCCAGATCGCACCAACACCGAAAGCACCGATGTCAAGATCCGCACCAACGTTCCACTCTTTGTAGTCGTCGATAAGAACGGAAGCAGGAGCAATATCAACAACTTCTGCGTGGGTGTAACCGGCACCAACAGCGAAACCAACATTGTTGAAAGTACCTTCGTAACGAACGGCAGCTTCATATGCCTGATCAACTTCGCTATCTGCAGTATCTTCAGTTGCGAAACCTGTCAGACCAGAAGCAGAGTTTACATCACCAACTTCAGGTGTGTAAGACAAACCGAACTGGAAACCATTCCAGACAGGTGACAAGTATGTGATTTTTTCATCGATACCTGTGAAGTCGTTGTCATAGTCCCAACCATCGCCACCTTGAGCGGTTGTTGTACCACCATGCAAATATGTTTCAAACGCAGCTGTTGAAGATACGTCTGTGTAGTTTACAGGCTGGATGTACTGACGCAGACCGTCAATGTTGCTATCTGCAGAAGGAGCAGCAACCTGAAGCAGGTAGTTTGCACCATCTTCAGAACCAAGGTTTACGCGGCCCATGTTAGAAGCCAGGTAGACGTATGATTCATCAGGCATTGTTGTGTTGTCACCACCATCAACATTCATCTCAAGGTGCACACCGTAAACGAGACCGTTATCGGCTGTACCTTCAGCATTGATGTGCAGTTCAGATTCACGAAGCATGTCGAAGCTTTGTGATTCACCTACGTTTGTGGCATCACCATCTTGATCAGCCCAACCTACGTATGTTTTTGAGTGACCGCCAACGGTAATGTCGATTTGCGCCATAGCAGGAGCTGCAGCGAAAGCAACGACACCGGCAGCGACACCGGAAAGTAGATATTTTTTCATTGTCATTCCTCCAATTGAATAAATGAAAGTCACTTAGCAGAAGCGCTAAATAACAGCCTCATTAAACAGTCCGGGCCGGTCATCTTCAATCAAACGCACGATTTTTGCCGAATTTTTTTCAAACTCGTGACATTTTTGTCACATAGCTGTCCCGGCAGCTTCAAAAACATGCCTAAGGCGCAGAATCTGTGGGGTTGTGCGCTTTAGGCTTGAGAGCGCATAAATGCGGTGCTATAGGAGATTTGAGATAAAGAAAGAGGCCCCTATATAAGAGGCTTGCGCGCGAAAGAGGATGATATGCGTTATTTTGACATAAAACATCATATCTGGACAATGACCCTGGTTGTCGGGGTGTTGGCCCTGTCCGCCTGCGGAAACCCGGATTACCTGGGCGGGGAAGCCAAGTACCCGTCGGGCGCAGACCGTTCAACCACGAACGAAGATATTTACGGCGAGCGCGAGAGCATCTTCGGCGATGGCGGGCTGGATCTTTTTGGCGGCAAAGATGACAGGCCCAATGACGGCTCCACCGGGATCGGCGTCAATGCCTATCTGTGGCGCGCCTCGCTCGATACGGTCTCCTTCATGCCGCTGGCCAGCGCGGATCCGTTTGGCGGGGTGATTA
>JANQIB010000140.1 GCA_028282385.1 Alphaproteobacteria bacterium | reverse complement strand
ACGTGTGCGCTCTGTCGAACGGACATAAGAACACAGACGCAGTCCATCTTCATTTTGAAGATTCAAACTGATTGCCAAAAGATCATAGTCCTTTTCGGTAATCAGCTTCATCGCCTCTGCACCGCTATTAACAACCGTTACAATATCGTTATCGACTTTCAACGTATCAACAAATTTATCACTTTCGAATGATTGGTCTTCAATCACCAGAATATGAGCTTCCTCAACCGGCTGTGTCATCACGCTCTGATCTTCTTCCGTCATCCCAAGCTGTGAAGCCGTGCTTTCACGTGCACGCCATTCATCAACCGTCATTTTCAGACGCACAAGAGAACGCACACGCGCAAGCAGCGCAACATCATTTAAAGGCTTACTCAGAAAGTCATCAGCGCCGGCTTGCAGACCTTTAACGCGGTCGGTGGTATCCGTCAACGCTGTCACCATGACAACAGGAATATGCGCGGTTTTTGGATTTTCTTTGACACGCCGGCAAACTTCAAATCCGTCCATCCCCGGCATCATGACATCAAGCAAAATAATATCAGGCAGGTTATCTTCCAGGATATCAAGCGCTTCCTGACCGCTTGTCGCTGTCAGAACATCATAAAACTCTGCCTTAAGCTTAGCCTCAAGGAGCTTAACGTTTGGCAGAATATCATCAACAACAAGAACCCGGGCTGCCATCTATGCCTCCTCTTTTTCTTGTTGTTCGCTGCCGATATATTTTTGAACGACTTCCAAAAAACGAGTCACCGAAATAGGTTTGGAGATATAATCCTCGCAGCCGCCATCACGAATTTTTTCTTCGTCCCCCTTCATGGCAAAAGCCGTTACAGCAATAACTGGAATGTCTTTCAAATCCTGATCTTCCTTAAGCCATTTCGTCACATCAAGACCAGATACTTCAGGAAGCTGGATATCCATCAAAATAAGGTCCGGCTTCTGTTCGCGCGCGACATTTAGAACCTCTGAACCACTTGAACATTCAGCTACGTCATAGCCATGCGCCTCCAGCAAATCATGGAAGAGCTTCATGTTTAGTTCATTGTCTTCAACGATGAGAACTTTTTTAGCCATGGAAGATGTGAAAACCCCTTGAATTCCTTATTCTTTATAGCCCTAAAAGGGTTAATGAAACCTTAGAGAAAGCCGTTTTTATTACGGTTTTACCTCTTTCATCTCTTTTTCTCTCTCTTCAGCCGATGAATGGCAGCCGTCACCCTTAAGCTTTTCCAATGCAATCAGCTTCTGGGTTACTGAAAAATTATCATATTCTATCAGCATGTCAGAAATCACGCCATTTTCGTGAAAGACCATATCCATCTCGTAATCAGCCGTTTCCTCATCACTCATCACCGGGAACACAGCCATCCGGACATTCCATGCCGGCGTATTGACAAGACTCATATCAATATCCTTGGACGGCTTGATCATTGAAAGAGCATTGGCCTTTTTCCCAATAAAACTATTAATTTCAATTGGACCTTCCGCATCACTGCCATCAAAGACTGTTGCCGTAAAAAACTTTTTTCCGTTTCTGGCCTTTTCAATCATTTCGATTGTATGCGCCATTGGAAAGATCGTCCCTTCATCAAGGTCAAAATGCAGATCCTCCGGCATTGTGAAGGCAGCTTCCCCGGCTTTATCCTCGACGATAGAAGCTTTCCCGCGGAGTTCCTGGTAAAGGGTACCATCGCGGCGGCGGCGCGACGTAAAATTCAAGCCGCTTCCATCATATAATTCATACGTCGAAAAGTCGGACTGGATATGCATGCTCGGACTATCCGCATATTCATAGCTCAAATCAAAACGGTGATCTGTCGTCCAGGCATCACACCCTGGCTGCCATTCATAAAACATCCGCCCGCTAATATTAATAATCTGCGAGCCACTACGTGTTGCAACGAGATCAATATCATAAAGCGCCTTATGTGGCACAAGCGGCGGCGCAGCAAAAGCTGCCGGAGAAAAGAGAATAAAACACAGAGCAGGTAGAAATCTTTTGATAAAAATCATGCTTAGACCAGTTTTTGTTAATTGGATCAACGCTATAAGCTCAATATCATACGCGAAAAACAGCCCTGCTCCAAGGCGATTCCGACTGTTGGCCACAACTGCCATAGTAGCGGCAAACTCTGCCCATCGCAGGCAAATTTATTACGGTAAAACCTCTTTCAGCTACACCGGTATAACCCATGTATCTATCTCGATTTACATTTTAAATATCTGAAAAATATACATTTTATAAAAGAAAATAAAACTGGCACAAGCTTCGCATGGCTTCCAGCGAGGTAAAACAACCACGTGTTAGGACCATGACGACAGACAATGCACAGACCAATACCGGTTTCGGCAGCCCTACAAAAAAGCTGCCACCGTTTCGCCTGTCCGAATCGCGACTTAAAAAATCGCACGAACAGGAACGTCAAAACTGGTGGCAAACAACAAGTGCATTATTCACTCTTTTACAACATGCCAACACAAAACTTGAACAGGCTGAAATACGCCTGGCTGAGCTGGAAGAGCTTGCGACAAAAGATGATCTGACAGGATTATATAACCGCCGCGGATTTATGGAAGCATTTGCGCGCGAACTTGACCGCGCTGAACGCGGCCAGAGTGAGGGCGGCCTGATCATCATGATCGACCTCGATAATTTTAAAACCATTAATGATACGCATGGCCATGCCGCCGGAGATGCCGCCCTGAAACTTTTCGGAAAAGCCCTGCAAAACGAAATTCGTGACATGGACGTTGCCGGCCGCCTCGGCGGTGATGAATTCGCCCTTCTTTTCGCAAACGCAGACAAAAGAAAAACAGCCGCGCGGGCACAAGCCCTGGCAGCGCGGCTGAATAATGTCTCTCTGATTTGGAAAGGCAATGAAATACCGGTGCGCGCCTCCTTAGGAATGAAAATTTATAAAGCCGGAGACCGTATCCAGCGCGTCTTCGCAGATGCTGACGCATGCCTGTATAGCTTTAAACGCAAAATGAAAGGAATGAAAATGCCCGCCTGAAGCGTTTGAAAAAGGCCACAGAACAGAACTCCGCCTGCCGCCCCTCCCTAACCGTGAACCCAAACCCAGGCAGGTGGATTAGGCCCGGATGCAAGCCGATGATCTCTCCCAAGACCATCTCCCGCTTCATCCGGGCTGCTTTTTTAAGGGAGTTTATAAAAACTATTTAAGATGTCGGGAACTGCGTTCGTTTACCGACGCCGCCGAACCGGTTATTCTTTTCATCACGCTTGGAGTCCATGCCCCACGGTTCAGGCTTCTCATCGGAAACATAATATTGGGATCCTGCTTTTTTCTCACGGACATAGCCGTATTGGCGCTCACGCTCTTTTTCTGCGACCATAAATTTATAATCTTTTTTGCGCTCGACATCGCGCATTTCCTTGATTGGCATTTCAACGGAATGCGCTAAACGCCCGCCTTTTTGTTCACGGACAATCACACGCTTTTTTCCTGTTTCCGTGCCGGGTTTAATGTCCTCAACCCGGCCAACCAGCGGCTTTTTTTCTCTTTCTTCATCATATGTTTCGGGCGAACCATAACGCCCCCCGGATCGAAACATATCCATGCTTTCACCCCTGCTTAAAAAGTTAATCTCTCACTCTTAATTTTAATCTATCAATAACCATAAATACAAATTTGGATTAAAAGAAAAGGCGCCCGCTAAGGCGCCTTTTATAACGGTTACAGGAGATTAAGGTTATTCACTATCTGAGGAACTCTCCTTTTTTTGCTCACGCATTTCCTTGCGCTTTTCACGCATTTCTTTTCTCTTTTCCCGCATGGCTTCATGTGCCGCTTTAGCCTCATCCTGCGTCACTTCACCATTTCCGTCTGTATCCATTTTGGAAAAACGGCCTTTGGCTTCTTCCAAAAATTCAGATTCAGAAACGACACCATCACCATTGGTATCGTGCTTTTCAAACATTTTACCGCCACCTTTGGGGCCCTTGTCACTATGGTTATCAGCAAGCGCCGGAGTGGCCATAAGAGCCAAAGCAGCAGCACTTAGAAGAAACAGTTTTTTCATTGTTATCCATCCTTTCTATAGGGTTAACTCTGATCTCGGATACAGTTTCAAAGTATCAAACACCTGTGACAGAAAAAGATCAAGACTGTGACAACAATAAGATTTCGTGCTTAAATTATGTCATGGTTAAAACATCTTCAAAATCATCACCACGCCGCCAATCCCTCAATAAATCGATCAGGGCCCTGATTGCTCAGCATCTCTGGCTTAAAATCCTGATCGGGATGGGGCTTGGAATAGCACTTGGACTAACTTTATCACCAGCCGGGCTGGCACTGGTGCCCGAATCATTAGCACAGGATATTGGTAGCTGGGTTGCCCTACCGGGACGAATCTTCCTGGGTTTGATCCAGATGGTTATTGTTCCGCTTATTATTTGCTCGATTATTCTCGGCATTACAACGAGCGGGTCTTTAGAGTTTTTAAAAACAATGGGATTGCGTATCGTCCCTTATTTCGTTTTTACGACCGCTTTATCAATCTCTATTGGTTTGATTGTCGTTAATGTTATCAAACCGGGAAGCTTTATTGATGCAGGCTTTGTCGAAACGGCAATGAGTAGCGGACAAGGGCATGTCCCGGCCAAAACATTTGAAGACCTGACAATTCCCGAACGCATCGCCAATTTAATCCCAACCAATTTCACGCAAGCCAGCCTTGACCGAGACATGCTGAAAATTGTGATCGGATCAATCATCCTGGGGATCGTGATGCTGTCGCTTAAACAGGCGATAACAAAACCGTTCAATGATTTATGTGTCTTTGGACAAATTGCTACGATGAGAATCATCAGCTGGGCCATGGTAATTGCCCCCTATGCGGTTTTCGGTTTGATCTGCGAAATTGTGATCAAGATCGGTTTTGACGCCCTGGCTGGCGTCGGCATGTATTTTATCAGCGTTCTGGCTGGTTTACTCCTTATGCTTTGCGCCTATCTTCTGATCATCAGCCTGATTGGCGGACGCAATCCTATAACCTTTTTAAAATCCATTCGGGAAGTTCAGCTTTTGGCTTTTTCAACCTCTTCTTCAGCCGCCGTGATGCCGCTTTCTATTCAGGCTGCAGAAGAAAAATTAAAAGTCCGGCCAGAAATCGCGCGTTTTGTTGTGCCGCTTGGCGCAACAATCAATATGGATGGAACAGCCCTTTATCAGGGCGTCGCCGCTATTTTTCTTTGCCAGATTTTCGGTGTTGACCTGTCCGCCGGAGAAACCGCAATCCTGCTTTTAACAACGATCGGCGCGTCTATCGGCACACCTGCAACACCGGGTGTGGGCATTATTGTTCTGGCAACTATTCTGATCGGCATCGGCGTTCCACCCGAAGGAATCGGGATTATTCTGGGTGTAGACCGCATTCTGGATATGTGCCGAACGACTATTAATGTTACCGGTGATCTCACGGCAACAGCGGTTATGGAGCGCTGGATGAAGAAGAAATAGATTTATTCTGACAACGGCCATATTTCAAATAAGAACGAGCCGTATGTGCAAGAAGAACTGCAATCCACAGATACATTAAAATGTAATCAGGCAGACCTGCAAGGTTACCGCCAATACCAACCGCTGCGAACGAGCATGTTAAAACAAGCATGAAAAAAACCGTTTTTTCGACGCTATAGCCTTTATCTAAAATGCGGTAATGAAGATGCAAACGATCCGGCGAAAATGGATGGCGTCTTTGAGAAAGTCTGACAAAAAACAGAGCAAAGAGATCTATGATCGGCAAAGCCAAAATCCAGACCATCACAACAGGTGGTAGAATGACATCAAATTTTATTTCCAGCGGTGCTTGTGACATCCGGATCACCAGCCAGCCAATGAAAAGGGCCAACGCCATTGCTCCGGAATCCCCCATAAAAATTGAGGCTTTGCGTCGCCAGGGGTGGCGCATATTAAAAATAAGAAATGCGCATAATGGCGCAAGCATAAACAACGCTGCCCAGACGAACGGCCAGCTTGCATTCAATCCGGCAGCACCCGCGAAAAGTAATAAAATAATTGCACACCAGCCACCGCTGAGCCCGTCCAAGCCATCCAGCATATTCAAAGCATTCATTAAAACAACAAGACACAAAACGGTAAAAGGAATTGCCAGGTAAGATGTGTATGTCTCTTCTGCACTGAAGATTGGCCCCAGAAATGTAATTTTGGCCTGTGTCATAAAGACAATAAAAATTGCCACGGCAAATTGCATCACGAAACGAAAACGGGCCGATAAATTATATTTGTCATCAACAGCTCCCATTAACAAGATAGCTCCGACAGCCGCAACGACCGGCCAGGAAACCAGCCAGACACCGCTGACCAGACGTGCCAGAACCACGCACAACATAAAAACCGGAATAATGATCAATCCACCAATTGGAGGAACAGCCCCGACATGATCTTTCCGCCCACCGGATTTATCGACAAAATGTAGCTTTCTGGCCAAAAACTGCCCGCGCGCAAATAAAATATAGGCAAGCGCAAATCCGGCGAGGCTAATCAGAAAAGGGGCAAGCATGGGAATGTGAGTTTCTCCTTTGGATTAACTTTCTTTGTACCCGCCTCTAAAGCATCGGATCAAGCGTAAAAAACCCTTGGACGGCAAGGATTTTCATGGTTTATATCAAATCCGGCATGACAAAAACTCCAAATCCAAACCTCTTACCCAGCGGCCTGTCCGACCTCCTTGCACCGGAGGCTGACGCGGAGGCACAGGCTATTCACAGCCTGATGCAGGTCTTTAAGCGCTTTGGCTATGCCCGCGTAAAACCACCCCTGATTGAATTTGAAGACAGTCTTCTGGCTCCCGGTCCCGGCGCAGCTTTGGCCCGGCAAACCTTCCGCCTGATGGACCCGGTCAGTCAGCGCATGATGGGACTACGCGCAGATACAACGGCTCAAATTGCCCGCATTGCGAATTCACGCCTCGCCGGCGAAGAGCGCCCCTTACGGCTTTCCTATGCGGCTGACGTTTTACGGGTAAATGGCTCTCAAATCCGTCCAGCGCGGCAATTTGCACAAGTCGGCTGTGAAATGATCGGCGCCAAAACACCACAAGGTGATGCAGAGGTTGCTCTTATTTCACTTTTTGCATTAAACGAGATCGGCATCAAAAATCTGACAATTGATTTGACAGCACCCATGCCCGTTCCTCACCTGTTAGACCAGTTTGGGATCAGCGACGTTCAAAAAGAGAAAATTATATCCGCCTTGGCAAACCGTGATAAAGAAGCCCTTAATGCACTTGACCTTTCGGTTGTACCATTCTTAACAACCCTTCTTGAAGCTTCCGGAAAAGCAGAAGACGCTTTTGAAAAACTTGGTACAAAGGAATTTAAAGCAAGTGCACAAAAAGATATTGAAGATCTTAAGTCCAGCTATGAAAGCCTGAAAGAGGGATTAGCAGCCTTTGACCTGAATGCACAAATTACAGTTGACTTCGTTGAACATCGGGGTCTGGATTACGAAACCGGCGTTAGCTTTTCACTCTATTCAAAAGATGTTCGCGGAGAGCTTGGTAATGGCGGGCGTTATAGTCTACAGGAGGATGCAAAAGACGAAAGCGCAACCGGCTTTACACTTTATATGGACAGTCTGCTCCCGGTTTTAAAAAACCCGGAAACACCAGAAACAAAAACTTTACCTGCCGATGCATCTTGGGAGGATGTGCGAACCGCGCAGGAAGATGGATTTAACGTTATTAGAAAAATCTAATTAGGAAGAAAAAAACCATGTCAAATGTTACGGTGATCGGATCACAATGGGGAGATGAAGGCAAAGGCAAGATTGTTGACTGGCTTTCCAGCCGTGCTGACGTTGTCGTCCGTTTTCAGGGCGGACATAATGCCGGCCATACACTTGTTATTGAGGGCAAAGTCTACAAACTACACCTGCTCCCTTCGGGAATTGTCCGGCCCGGCAAAATCTCCGTGATTGGAAATGGTGTCGTTGTCGATCCCTGGGCACTTTTACAAGAGATAGATAATGTTCGCGAACAAGGCGTCGAAATCTCACCAAAGACGCTCAAACTTGCAGAAAATGCAACAATCATCCTGCCCTGCCACTCTGCGGTCGATGGTGCTTTTGAAGCCGCCCGCGGAAAAGGACAAATCGGCACAACCAAGCGCGGGATCGGCCCGGCTTATGAAGATAAAGTCGCCCGGCGGGGGATCCGTGTCTGTGATCTGGCTGACAAGGACATCCTAAAAGAAAAACTCGGCAGGCTGGTCCTGCATCATAATGCCCTGCTTAAAGGTCTGGGCGCAGAAGAACTTGATCCCGATGTGATCTATAGCGACCTGATGAATATTGCGCCATCAATCCTGGAATATGCAGATGTTGTCTGGAAAACACTGGATGAAGCCCAAAGCGCGGGGAAGAAAATCCTGTTTGAAGGAGCGCAAGGAATGATGCTGGATGTAGATCACGGCACCTATCCTTTTGTAACCTCTTCTAACATCTGCGCCGCGCAGGCCGCCACTGGTGCCGGTATTAGTCCGAAAATGATCGGTCATGTCCTGGGCATTACAAAAGCCTACACGACCCGCGTTGGCGCAGGACCTTTCCCAACAGAACAACAAAATGAAATCGGGGACAAGCTCGGTGAACGCGGCCATGAATTCGGCACAACAACAGGCCGTAAACGCCGCTGCGGCTGGTTTGATGCTGCTCTTGTCCGTCAGTCCATTAAAACCGGAGGGATTGACGGCATCGCCCTGACCAAACTTGACGTTCTGGATGGGTTTGAGGAAATCAAAATCTGTACGGGCTATGAGCTAAACGGCAAACAAATTGATCATATGCCTGCCAGTCAACAGGCACAGGCTGAACTCAAACCGGTTTATGAGAGTTTTCAAGGCTGGATCGAAAGTACGGAAGGCGCGCGGAGCTGGGCGGAACTACCGGCCGGAGCCATTAAATATGTCAAACGTGTAGAGGAGCTCATTGGCGCGCCGGTGACCCTGCTGTCTACAAGCCCTGAGCGGGATGACACAATTCTTATGCACGACCCTTTCAGTGCTGTTTAACACGAACCAGCGTTTACAACAGCTTTAAAGGCTTTTACACTATGTAAGTGGGAAAACCTGCCAGAAGAGACGTATTCACGTTCTTTTAAGATTTTACCGATAGCGTAAACTATTGCCTATGACAGATCAGGATGATCAAAAAGCGGCAGAAGAATCCGCCCCATCAAAGAATGCGTCTGCCGAACAAAATACGGTTTACGCAGGATCTCCTGTGCAATTTAATGATAATATCGTCATCTTTCCAGATAAGGCTTTACCGGATTATGATCGCGGCCCTGTCAAAGCTTACGCCGCGCAAGGAAAAGGAAAAGTTCCCGAACAAATTTATACCCTGGTCTGTGACCCTGTCTATGCCTCCCGCTCCTCAAAAGCACCAAGCTATGCCACATTAAGCGACCCTAGTTTACCGCGTTTGATTGCAACCGGTCCGACCTACTGGCCCATAGCGGGAGAAGAGCGTTATATTTTTATATATCATAATACTGGCGCAAAACGCCTTGTTAAAGATAATACACAAAGCATAGCGCTCGGATGGAAACCGGACCTTGTTATAAATGCTGTTATCAAACCGCTGACCAGCGCTCTTATAGATCTTCGTAATAAAGATATTATTCACGGTTCAATTCGCCCTGGCAATCTCTTCACAGCCGGTAGTCAAAACAAAGTTGAAACCGCTATTTTGGGCGACTGTCTGGCTCTTCCGGGAGGCTATGATATGCCGGTTGTTTGTGAAACCATTGAACGAGCCATGGCAGATCCCATAGCGCGCGGTGTTGGAACACATACGGATGAAATGTATTCTTTCGGCGTCATGCTTGCCCTTCTTCTACGAAGCAGCGATCCACTTGCCGCTATGAGTAGTGAAGAAATCATTCAACATAAAATTGAACACGGTAGTTTTTCTGCGCTGATCGGAAAAGACAGAATAACGGGCTCTGTTTTAGAGCTTCTGCGGGGGCTTTTATATGATAGCCCTCTGCAAAGATGGGAACTGGATGACGTTGAAGCCTGGCTGGAAGGAGAGCGCTTAACCCCTAAATCTGCAGGCAAAAAAATTAAAGCAAATCGTCCCTTAGCAATCGGGTCTAGAAAATATATTTTACCGGAACTCATTGCCCAAGAAGCAAATAAAAATCCAAAAGAGCTGGTAGATACAATTGAAAATGGAGAAATGGAACAATGGCTGGACCGCGCTGTTGATGACAAGGGGATCAAGGATCGTTTTCAACAAGCTTACACACTGTCCCAGGAAAAAGGGCAGGACTCAATGTATCACTACCGTCTTGCCGCACGTGTTTCTATCGCAATGCACCCTCATGCCCCCCTTCGCTACAAGAACCTGCAAGTCTTTCCTGACGGCGTTGGCAAAGCCTTAAGCGCAGCCATACAAAAGGGTGACAACATCCAGGATTTCCATGAGTTCATTGAAGAGTTTTTTGTGATGCAATGGCTTGATATGTACGGCACATCGGGAGTTGATAACAGTTCGATTATGGCCCGTTTTGGAACTTGCAGAAAATTTTTACAGCAAAAGCTGATCAGTTTTGGCATCGAACGATGTGTCTATTATTTAAGTGAGGAAACACATTGCCTAAGCAACAAGCTAAAAGGTTATTTCGTCCGCAACGCCGAGGATATGATCCACGCCTTTGAAAAAATTGCCCATAGTCCGAACAGACCCGCCTATTTTTTTGACAGGCACAGCGTTGCTTTTCTGTCCGTTAAGGATAAACAAGTTATTGATAAATACCTCCACGAACTCCAGTCGCGTGAAAAATATCAGCTCGTTCTGGGAGAGTTGAAAGTCCTTGAAAATATTCAAAGACATTTTCGAATGGAAAAATTCCCAGGTGTCGCAGCTTGGATGGTCAGCAATATGGACCCTCTATTTGAACGGATCCACGACAGAGAGCTGAAAGCAGAATTGAAGAAAAAAATTGAAAAAGAAAAACAAAGCGGCAACCTGACAAAATTACTCGCCTTTTTTGAAAGTGAAAAAGTTTTTCGGGATGATTATTCAAGATATCGCACCGCAATGCACAATTATGTGCTGTTCCACAAAGAAAAAGAGCAGCTCACTGAGGACATTCAAAGCAACAAAAATTTCGGACAAGATGCAGGAAAAGTCGCTGCTGCCATAACGTCCTGCATCATAGCTGCTATGGTTATTCTACTAACAATTGTGATGGATTTTTAGCGATGGCCAAGAAAAAACAAAAACTTGGATGGCGCGGCAATCTTCTTGTCGTTGTATCGTTAATAACCGCGATTGTCTTTTTGCCAACAAGTTTTATGTTGATGATTGGCATGATGCCAACTTTTATCGCGTATTTCGTCGATAGAGGAAAAGTTAAAGTCAAAGCCATTACCGTTGGCTCAATGAATATGGCGGGATGCCTGCCGTTTATTTTTGAATTATGGGCTCATGGCCACACTTTTCCAAACGCCGTCAATCACATCACTGAACCCCGCACGATTGTCGTCATGTATTTTGCCGCAGCGATCGGATATATGATTGAGTGGGCCGTGATAAGTATTGTCGGCTCTATTGTCCTTGAAAAAAGTAAATCCCGAATCGTAGAGATTGAAAAAACTCATAAACAAATGGAAGAACAATGGGGTGAAGAAGTAAGCGGCAGACTCCCTCTGGATGACTATGGATTTCCCCTACCTCAAAGCGAATATGATGACGAATAACCCCAAAATCGGCTCTCAAAAAGGAATTCTTTAAATAAATTAGGTAAAATTTTAAATAAAATTGGCAGCATGCCGCCCTTTTTTATTATAGAAAATAATAAAACTGTATCTTTTTTTAAGACCTTTTTAAAAGCCTATGCTATATTCTGGTATTAACAGTTCGGAATTGCTGCATGGCCTTTTCGAAAACAAAAAAATTTAGCTGGAAACCAAATGAAGGAGACTATTACTATGAAAACTATTCTTGCATATCTGAAAAAAGAAGACGGCGCGACAGCAATTGAATACGGTCTGATTGCAGCCGGTATCTCTCTCGTTATTGTTGCTTCAGTTTTTGCCTTTGGTGATGATCTGGGCTCACTGTTTAGTGACTTGACTGGCGCTCTTGATGGCGACACAACCAACTAAGATCTAGCCTGAGTTTAAAGGGGCCTGCGGTAGATCCAAATCTCCGCAGGCCTTTTTCATGACTGCAAAAAGAATAGTAAGAGAGAATGACCGCACTCATAAGTATATCTATACTAGGCGCCCTGGGGCTTGGATTGGCCTCAGCCTTTGCAGATTTAAAAGGTCTGAAAATCCCGAATAAATATTGTCTGGCAATTATTATTCTTTTTCTGCTGGCTTATGGAATAGATTACTTTTCAGACGCCGACACTTTTTTCAGTCTTAAAAATCATCTGATTGGCGCTGCTGCTGTTTTCGGATTAACAGCTCTGCTCTACGCCCTTAAACTGCTGGGCGCGGGTGACTCTAAGCTGGCGACAGCTTTTGGACTCTGGACTGGAGTCAGCGCACTACCTGTTTTTTTATTTTACATGACCGTAGCAGGGGGAATTTTAGGCGTTGTTGCCTACATCCTCCAAAAAACCAAGCCATTTAAAGTCAAAGAGAACGAAAGCTGGATTTGGCATCTGCAAAACGGTAAAAATGCCATACCCTATGGGATAGCCATTGCATTTGGTGCACTAGCAGGTTTTATAAAAGCTGGGTATTTAGACTTTTTAATTATGTAATGTAGCCCTTTGAAAATAAAAATAAAAAACCGGGGCTTTTTAGAGTTTATTAAGATATCTGCCATAAGTTGGTAGCGGGATAACTGTTCTTTATTAGGTTTCCAGCCATTTCTTTTGATCCCGCCAATAAGAGTATTTCTGAATTATTTTTAAAAAAATTTCGCCGTCAGGCGCTTTTAAAAAAGGATACTAAAGAATGAATAAGAATCTTTTGATCATTCTGGCCGGTGGTTTTCTGGTCGTTATTCTTCTTGTTGTTTTAATGTCCTCTATGATGGGCGGCAAAGAAAAAGCGCCTGCGCCTGTTGTTGAAATCAAGAAAACAGAAATTTTAGTGGCAACCCGCGACATTAAGCTTGGAACGGATTTAAAAGAGGCAGACCTGAAATGGCAGGTCTGGCCTGAAGATGCTCTCTTTAAAGGCGCCATCAAGCGAAAAGAAAAACAAACTGCACTGGAAGCTGTTAGCGGAAAAATTCTATTTTCACTTTCCGCAGGCCAGCCTCTTCACCCCGGCATGCTTGCCGGTGACGGGAAAGGAAATTTCCTGGCAGTTACTTTGAAAAAAGGCATGCGCGCCGTTGCTATTGGTGTCAAAGCCCGCAGTATGGTTGGCGGCTTTGTCGGCCCTGGAGATTACGTCGATGTAATCCTGACACATAAAGTGAAAGGAACAGGCAACGACAGCGAAATCGCTGCCCTTATCAATAGCTATGCCTCAGAAACAGTTTTAGAAAATGTACGGGTCATGGCCATTGATCAAACAGCGCAACGCAAAGAAGATAAAGCAAAAGTCGGACGGACTGTTACACTGGAAGTCACGCCGGAAGATGCACAAAAACTTGCCCTCGTTCGTGAAATGGGAGATCTGACACTTACTTTACGTGGCATTGGAGATGACCTGAAAACAGATAAAACGATTCTCACGACAGATACAAAGACCTCTAAAGTTTTAAAAGACCTGGCCCGTATGAAAAACGGCGGCAGTTCGAATACAGTGCGTATTTACAATGGGGATAATGTTGAAAACATAACGGTTCGTCAAATTCAGCCGGAAGAAAATGAATAAGGTTTAAAAAGGTGAATGCCATGACACATACACACAAATATATCATCCTGAGCTTTCTGCTTTTCACCATGCTGGTGACTTTGCCGATAACAGGTGCGTTTGCTAATAAATCAAACCCCGAGCTTCTTGGTGTGTTAAACCGGACACCGACGATCAACCTCATGCTGGGGAAAGCAGAAATGGTTGATGTTGGAGATGAAGTTGCAGATATTCTTGTTGCCGACCCTTCCGTTGTCGACATTATGGCCGTCCGCTCTGATCGCCTTTATCTCGTTGGAACAAATCTAGGCGAAACAAACATCATGGCTCTGGATGAGCAAGGAAACATCCTGAAACGGTATAATATTCATGTTCAGATGGATGTTGAAAAACTGGGATCCGTGATCAACGAGCTTTATCCGAACGAAGATGTTCAGATTCGCGCTCTAACAGATCAGATCGTGCTCACCGGGAACGTTTCTACGCCAACCACAGCAAATAAGATTGCCAATATTGTTGCCCAATATGCAGCCGAGATTCAGGGCACAAGCGCTGGCAACGTGGATGAAGTTATCACAAACATGCTGAATGTCCGCGGTGAACAGCAGGTCATGCTGCGCGTCAAAATTGTCGAAGCAGAACGCACAGCTCTTGAAGATTTAGGAATTGAAACAAGTTATCAGGAAAATGCCGGTCAAATGACCAGCGCCCTGACAGCTGCGAGCGCCCTGGGCCTGACAGGCGCAACCCAGATGGGCGTTCTTGCCTTAAATTACCTGAGCGAAAATTTTGGTCCGCTTCAAACAGTCGTTCGCGCTCTTGAAGAAGAAGGGATTGTGAACACACTGGCAGAGCCTAACTTAACCGCTATTTCCGGTGAGCAGGCAGGTTTCCTGGCTGGCGGAGAATACCCGACACCGACAGGACTGGACCAAAACGGAAACCTCGTTTTTGAATTCCATCCATTTGGAGTTTCTTTGAACTTCCGTCCGGTTGTCATGTCGCATAACCGGATCAGCCTTGAACTTTCCACGGAAATTTCGACAACTTCTACAGATGGCATTCAAATCAGCGGGGTCACAATTCCAGCCTTTAATGTTCGCCGGGCCCAAACAACCGTTGAACTTCCAAGCGGCGGAACATTGATGATTGCCGGCCTGATTCAATCAGAGACAATTTCCGGCCTGACACAGCTTCCAGGAGTTGGCGATGTACCGATTATTGGCGATCTTCTAAAGTCTGATACATTTTCACGCGATGAATCAGAAGTGGTTGTCATGATTACACCGTTCCTGGTTGAGCCGTTCGCACAAAACCAGGCTGAACTGGCACCTGTTAATACGCCTATTCTGCCGATAGATGAAAATGATCTTAATGATTACGTCCCGTCTGTGCCTGTTCCACCACCACCGGCGCCGACACGAAGCAGTAACAATTTAAGCCAGACATTCAGCAATACAATCCGCCGCGTATACGGAGACAGAGCACCGGAAGGCCTTCTGTCCGATAACGCGGCCTTTGGATATATCATGGATTAGGGGAGCGAGAAGAATGACATCTATAACACAAAAACATATTCTGATGATCGCAGCACTGTCTTGCATAACTTTAACAGGGTGCGGACGGCTGGGCGAAAGCATGCCAAGCATCTTAAACCAAAACAAAGCAGAATTGGTTGAGCAAAGCGTCCTGGACCGCCGGCAGATAAATCAGGTTGATGAGGCTTATCTAGATCTATTGTCTGAACAGGCCCGTAAATATGGAGAAGGGCCTGTTGAATTGACGATGACTTATGATCCAACGTCCAAATCCTTTACAGCCATGAAAGCCGTCAATGAATTGGAAACAATCAAAGATAAATTAAATAAAAAAGGAATAGGCAATATTATATCCCAGACTCTTCCTGTCGAAGGACAGGAGCCTGCCCTACTGGTTGCCTTTGATACAGTAGGCGTCCAGCCTCCCAGTTCCTGCAAACAAATTCCGGGCCTGCACGACTATAATACAACCGGATACTTAGAGGATTATCGCATCGGCTGTGCGGTTGAAACAAATATTGCACGGCAAATTGCGCGCCCTGCAGACCTCAAAGGAAATGACGCTCTGGAGGCAAGAGATGGCCGGGCAAACACGAATATCATTGACGCCCGTGAAGGGGGAACAGGTGAAAGAGCAACAAGTGAACTGACTATTTACGGCACTGGTGGCGATTAACAAAGGTAAGGAGAGGAACAGTCTGCACAAAGCAGACGTAAAAAGGGCATGACAGAAGCAGATAAAACCAATATTTTGCTGCCAACAGCAGGCGTTGATCTTTTTTTAAAAGACAGTGCAACCAGTGAAGCTGCAAAATCTTTAGCGGAAGACTGGCGTTTTGCGCGTGTTAATATCAACGTTATCGAAGGTGACGTTGAAAACGCGATATCTACATACAAGAACACATCCTCACCAACTCTTGTCATCATTGAAACAAATACAACGGATGAAAGTTTTACAGAGCGCCTTGAAGAGCTCGCCGGAAACTGCACAGAAGGAACAAGTGCGATCATCATTGGCCCCGTCAATGACGTCAATCTTTATCGAAGCCTCACCTCGATGGGAGTCCGGGATTATCTTGTAAAACCTGTTGCACAAGATGTGTTGGGAGAAGTCATTGCAACAACTCTGATCAACCAGCTTGGAACAAGCGATAGCTGTCTCATTGGCGTTATTGGAGCCAAGGGTGGAGTTGGCGCATCTGCCATTGCACAGGCTGTTGCCTTAGGGTGCGCCGAAAAATGCAAACAAAAAACATTTCTGATGGATGCAGCCGGCGGCTGGTCATCTTTGAGCGTCTCTTTTGCTTTTGAACCTGGGGGGTCTCAGAATGAAGCTGTGCGCGCGGCATCGATGGGAGATCAGGATACGCTTGCCCGGATGATTAATAAAAAAACCGAAAAATTTCACATTCTGGCAACGGGCGCTGAACCTTTACTCGATGCTTCCGTCCAGGCACAGCACTACGAAGCCCTTCTGGATACTGTTATGGCCGAATACCCGGTTGTTGTTGCAGACTTATCTGCTGCCGTTCCGTCTTTAAAACGCACAGTACTGAACAAAGCACATAAGACTATCATTGTGACAACGCCAATTCTTTCTGCTTTGCGCGGCGCACGAACACTTATCAGCGAAATTAAAACATTACATGGAGGTGCAGATAGTGGAATCGAGCTTGTCGTCAATATGATTGGCTTTGCCTCCGGACGGGAAGTCCCGCGCGGCGATATCCCAACAGCTATGGACCGCGAGCCAAGCGTTACTGTTCCCTTTAACCCCGGCATGTTTGTAGGCCTGGAAGCTGATGGCCGGCCACTATCTGAAGATAAAGCCGGTATGGAGATCATAGATAGTATTATTCCGATTATTAAAGACATTGTTGAAGGTCCGGATGAAGAAGAACCGGAAGAGAAAAAATCCGGAGGACTGCTCGGCGGACTTTTAGGAAAGAAGTAAAATATGTTTGGCAAGAAACAAACAGGATCAAACAATCAACCCGGCGCTCAAAAAGCGCCGCCTTCTCCTGCACCTGAAGAAAGTGAAAAAGAAGACACTCTTTCCGAAGAAACAGAAAAACCCGTAGAACAAAAAATAGAAGCAGAAAATCCACCTCCTGATTTGGAATCGACTCCAGACGAAAAAAGTTCAGATAAGGAAGAAGAACCACGCCCCTCTCTTGATGAAGGGTTCCTGCTTCATGAAGAAGAAGGCGATGAAGAAGCAGAGCACGATAATTCTATGACGTCGATGCGCCTGCAGCGCGCGCGCAACAGAATCTGGGCTGACCTGCGTGATGGCATTGATTTGAAAGCATTGGCTCGCATGAAGGCGGAAGAAGCACGTGAAGAAGTCCGCAGCGCCGTTGAAGAAATCGCACGCTTTCGTAATCTGGACTTAACGCCTGCAGAGCTTGTAAAAATCGCCAAGGAATGCGGCGATGACATGCTTGGCTTTGGCCCCCTTGAAGAGCTTTTAGAGCGTGATGATATTGCTGATATTATGATTAACGGGCCAGATATAACTTATATTGAGGTCGATGGAAAAATTGAAAAATCCGGCATTAAATTCCGTGATAACCAACATCTTGTCACAATCTGCCAGCGGATCGTGGGAGCGATTGGACGTCGTGTTGATGAATCCTCCCCGATTTGTGATGCGCGTTTACCCGACGGGTCACGTGTGAACGCCATTATCCCGCCACTGGCTGTTGATGGCGCCTGTATGACAATTCGTAAATTTAAAAAGGATAAGCTGACGCTTGATAAGCTTTTGGAATTCGGCGCCATGACGCCAAGTGCGGCCAAACTCATTATGGCGATCGGCCGCTGCCGTGTGAATTGCCTGATCTCTGGTGGAACGGGGTCCGGGAAAACAACCATGCTGAACTGTCTGACGCGTTATATCGAACCGGGTGAGCGAATTATCACCTGCGAGGATGCCTGCGAACTCCAGTTGCAGCAGCCTCACGTCGTGCGCCTTGAAACACGCCCCCCCAACCTCGAAGGCGTCGGTGAAATTACAATGCGCGACCTGGTGAAAAACTGTCTTCGGATGCGCCCGGAACGGATTATCGTTGGCGAGGTGCGAGGCCCTGAAGCTTTTGACCTGCTACAAGCCATGAATACAGGACACGATGGTTCTATGGGTACAGTTCACGCTAACAACCCACGGGAAGCCATCTCCCGGATGGAAAATATGATTGCCATGGGCGGGCTCAACCTGCCGACTGTTGCCGTGCGCGAACAGATTGCCTCCGCCGTTAACGTCATTATTCAAGTCCAGCGCCTGCGCGACGGATCCCGTAAGGTCACACACATTTCAGAAATCACAGGCATGGAAGGTGAAGTTGTCACGATGCAGGATCTCTTTGTCCTTGAATTTCTGGGCGAAGATGATGACGGCAAGTTGATCACAAAACTGAAATCATCCGGAATTCGACCGAAATTCTGGGATAATGCCCGCCAGTTTGGCGTTCACCAGATGGTCCTGGAAGCCATGGAAGAGGCCTACGATGAGTAGTAGCGGAACCGCTATCATTATCCTTTTGGGCACGGTTGTTGGAATCGGCGTCGTTATTTTTGTTGTCGCGACAGTTCTAAATATCCAAAAAAACCGCCGTCAGCGCTTTTTAAAAGTTATCCAAGGAAGACACGAAAATAAGTCCGGCAAGGATAAAAAAATCATCACGCAGGACCAGCGGCGCGCAGAGATTGCTAAAAAACTCAAAGAAACCGGGGAACAGGAAAAAGCAAAAGAAGGCTCCGTCCTTCCCCAACTCATCATGCAAACCGGCATGAATATAACAGTCAAACAATACTGGATCGGATCAGCTATTTTCGCATTTATTGCAACGTTTATCGCCGTTATCTCGGGGCAATCCGCGTTCATGACAATCCTCATTGCCATTATTTCCTTTATGGGCATTCCACGCCTGTTTTTAAAAATGAAAGCCAAAAGCCGCCAGAAAAAGTTCCTCGATGATTTTGCCGATGCTCTAGATTCTATGGGACGCCTGCTCAAATCCGGGATGCCCGTCAGCGAAGCTGTCAAAATGGTTGCACGCGAATTTACAGGCCCTGTCGGGGAAGAAATGAGCCGCGTTTACGATGAGCAAAAAGTCGGAATTTCCCTGCCGGATGCGATTTTAAACAGCGCCAAGCGTATGCCCCTACCGGAAATGCAAATGTTTGCTACAGCCGTTGCGATCCAGGCCCAGACCGGCTCCAGCCTGTCGGAGGTTCTCGTGAACCTATCCAACATGATCCGCGCGCGATTTCGCCTGAAACGGAAAATCGACGCACTCTCATCCGAGGCCAAGGCATCTGCGATGATTATCGGCGCGCTGCCCTGCCTTGTCGCCGGCGGGATGTACCTGATCAATCCTGATTATATTGAAGTTCTGTTTATCACATCCAAAGGAAATTTTGTTCTTGGCGCCGCCGTCTTCTGGATGTTTATCGGCATTATCGTCATGCGGCAAATGATTAACTTTAAGGTCTAAACATGTTCGGGTTAGAGGGTTCAGATTTTATTCTTCCGCTTGTGGTCTTAGCCGCATTGGTGTCTGTTGGCGTTTTTGCCGGGCTGTTTATCCAGCGCTCAAAGCGCCGCGAAAAATATAAAGACATCATTGAAAAGCGCCGTAAAGCTCTTATGGAACAACATAAGAGCGAGATGGCCAACAAGGAAAAAGTTGTTTCTGCCAAGGATTCTGTTGCGAGCTTTTTCAAAATGCAGCAAATGTTCGGAAGCTTCGGTGAAAAACTCCGCGACCAGCTTTTACTGGCAGGGATAAGAGATCCTCAGGCACCAATGAAATATCTGGGCGCCATGATCGGTCTGCCGGTTTTTCTCGTGATTTTTGCGATGATTATTCTTTCCGCAGGTGACAAAGAAGTCTCCGGCGGGATGCAAATGATGATTCTGCTGGGCGCTATTTTGGGCGGCTTTTTTCTTCCACGTCTGCTGGTTAAAAATTCAGGCATTAAAAGACAAGAGGATCTCAATACGGCCTTCCCTGACGCGCTCGATATGATGGTAATTTGTGTCCAGGGTGGAATTGGTATCGAACAGGCGATTGACAGGGTCGCCGCCGAAACGGCAGAGCACCATGAAACCTTGGCAGAAGAGCTTGGTATCCTGACTGCAGAAATGGCTATGCTAAATGATCGCAGAACGGCCTTAAGCGATTTTGGCCGGCGTGTTGGCGGTTACGGCAAATCTTTTGCAACAGCTTTGATCCAGGCCGAACAATACGGAACATCCATCTCGCAGGCACTTAAAGTTATGTCCGATGAACTTCGTGAAATCCGGATGTCAGTAGCCGAACAAAAAGCCGCTGCACTGCCACCAAAACTGACAGTGCCAATGATTGCGTTCTTCCTGCCTGCCTTATTTGTTGTGATCCTCGGCCCTGCCGTGATCAATGCAATGGAAGCCGGCGTTGGTAAATAAAAGCTTATTAATTATCAGGATCGCCGTCTAAAGCGCTTGATAAGCCTGTAATCATAGTCTCAAGCTCATCACCAAAAGCAAAAATAGACGCCGCAATCACAAGGCAAATACCCGAGGCAATCATACCGTACTCAATCGCCGTAGCGCCATCGATACGCTGCCAATATTTTATCAAGAAGGATTTCATAGTCCTTACCTTATTTCGTTTCCAGCTTTCATTTTACCACGAAATTCAGGAAATAAACTGATGAATTTGTTCGGATTTTATCTATTTGAAACGCCGCGGCGACAAGGCGCCAACCGTCTGTTTCGGCAGACAAAGAGGCCCGCCACGCAAAAAATCCGCAAGCAAATGCGCTCCCATCAGGCTGCTCAGTAAGCCATGCGACCCATGCGCTGCAGACATATATAGACCCTGCCCAGCATCGCCAATGAGTGGAAAATGGTCCCTGGACGCTACGCGCAAGCCTGCCTTACCGCCCTGAGATTTAAGATGTTCCAGAGCCGGAACCGCGCCTGCAAGATTTTGTAAATTGGCCATATGGTCTTCTTCCAGAAGGTTTGTATGATCCAGCCATTTCTGAAATGTCGACCCGGCAACATGAATGCCGTCAATCGCCGGGCAGATATATCCGCCGTAACACAGGGCGGTTTTTAAATTCTGCGATATGTCGTTCATATCACAATAGGTAACTTGCCCGCGCACGGTATGAACTGGCAAATCGGGAAAATGCTCCTGAACCGAAACACCGTTTGCAAGAATGACAGAGTCCGTTTCAATATCCTGTAAATCAGGTACAATTCCAAAATGGACGTCAATATCCTGCGCATAGGCATGGCATAATTTGCGCGGGCTTATACTGCCTGAATCAGGCAGATACAGCGCCTCTTTTTCAAGGGGAATGCCTGCGGCGTCACTTGCCTGCCGCGCATCGAGACGCTGGAGCGCGCCATCCTGCCATCCCCAGTTTTTGATCGTTTTTGCAAAACGCTTTTGCTTGCCTTCATCCGTTAGCAAATGCAATGCGCCGCAAGGATTGAACGCCACGTCATCGAATTTTGAAAATTGCCGCAGCCCCTGCCCAAAGGCCGAAACATAAAAATTTGAGTCCGGCCCACGTAAAGCGCTTAAGCGTGGATTATAAAGCCCCGTTTGATTTCCCGACGCGCCGCCTGCCAGCATATCTTCCCTTTC
>JANQIB010000129.1 GCA_028282385.1 Alphaproteobacteria bacterium | reverse complement strand
TTTTTCCCGCCTATATGGCTCAAAATAAAGGATTTTAAGGCATGACAGCGTCTTCCCAAACAATCTGTATTTTCGGCGGCACGGGCTTTATCGGCCATCAGATCGTCCGTGAACTGGCCGGAAAAGGATACCGAATCAAGGTTGCGGGACGGGTTCCCGAGCGTATTTTTGATTTAAAGCCCTGCGGCGCGGTCGGGCAAATTGTGCCTGTGGCGTGTGATTATAGAGATGAAGAAAGTGTGCGCCACGCCCTTGCCGGCTGTGATGCGGCTGTGAATTGTATTGGCATTTTGTATGAAAAAGGAAAAGCCGCGCGTTTTGACAGGATTCATACGCAGCTCCCCGCCCAGATTGCCAGAATTTGCGAAGAAGAAGGCGTTGAGCGTTTCATTCATCTTTCAGCGCTGGGTGTTGATAAAGCCTCATCCAGATATGCTAAAAGCAAGCTGGCCGGAGAGGAAGACGTTCTGAAGGCTTTTCCAAAAGCAACGATTTTACGCCCCAGCGTTGTCTTCGGACCGGGGGATAATTTTTTCAACATGTTTGCCAAAATAGCCGTGATTTCCCCGGCCCTGCCGCTGATTGGCGGCGGTCAGACAAAGTTCCAGCCGGTTTATGTCGGGGATGTTTCCGATGCCGTGCGTCTTGCGATCACCATGCCGGCGATCGGGGAGAATAATCCGCAAGGGAAAATTTATGAACTTGGCGGGCCGGATATTTTAACTTTTAAGGATATCTATGAAGAACTCTTTAAACAGACCGGACGGAAAAAAGCGCTTATTAATTTGCCTTGGGGGATTGCCGCTTTGCAGGGCGGGCTGATGAATGTTTTTTTACCGAACCCGCCTTTAACGGCCGACCAGGTTTGCACCCTGAAAACGGATAACATTGTCAGTGAGGGCGCTTTAACGCTGGCAAATCTCGGCATTTTGCCAACCTCCATGTCAACAATTCTGCCGACCTATCTGGCGCGGTTTAAGCCGGGCGGACGGTTTCATAGTAAAAACCAGGAACGGCAGGCTTCTTAAAGACGCCCTGGAAAAGTCATAATCCTGCCCTTGGCAGAGACAAGGTTTATATTGTATCAAAGGGTATGACACGTATTGCTCTGATAGTTCTGATCTTTTGCGGCCTGCTCGCCGCCGCGCCGCCGCTGGCCGCCAAAGATATGCGCATTGCCGCGGTTGTGAATGAAGATGCGGTCTCCATGGCCGATGTTGAAGACCGGGTGAAGCTGATTATTGTTTCCTCCGGCCTGCCGAATAATAAGGATGTCCGCGCCAAGGTCCTTCCGCAGGTGATTGATTCCTTAATTGAAGAGCAGATTAAAATGCAGGAAGCCCGGCGCAACCAGCTGGAGGTTACCGAAGAAGAAGTTTATAGCGGGTTTGAAACCATTGCCGCGCAAAATAAATTTACAGCCGCGGAATTTGAAAAAATCATGACCCAGCAGGGCATTGCGAAATCAACCTTAATGCGCCAGATTCGCGCGCAGATTTCCTGGACAAAAGTTGTAAAGGATATTCTCCGCCCGCGGGTACGCGTGACACAAAATGATGTCGAAGCGCGGCTAAAACGGATGCAAAAAAATGTCGGCAAGACAGAATATCTGACAGCAGAAATTTTCCTGCCGGTTGAAAATGCGAAAAAGGAAGAAGAGGTCAAAACCCTGGCCTTTCAACTGGTCCGCGATATACGTCAAAACGGCGCGCCGTTCCCGGCAGTTGCCGCGCAATTTTCAAAAACCCCCGGCGCCGCCGAAACAGGCGGCATGATTGGCTGGATCCAGGAAGGGCAACTTGAAGGAGCGCTGGATAAAAAACTGACCTCACTGGAAAAGGGGCAAATCAGTAACCCGGTGAAATCGACACTGGGATATCACATTCTTTTGCTCAGGGAAAAACGCGTTGTTGCCGCCGAAAGCTTTCCCGATGTGGATACGATGATGAATCAGATCGGGCTGGAGCGTCTTGATCGGGTCCAGCAAAAATATCTTTCCGACCTAAAAGCAGCCGCCTATATCGACCGCCGTGTCTAGGTTCAGCCGACATATATCGCAGAATGGCCTGCAAATGCCGTTTTTCTGCGCTTCCACTTCTCAAATAGGCTTATCTATTCTGCGATGCGGTTCTCGAAAACCATCATTTTCGCCGCATTCTGCTTCAAATGTCGACTAAACCCGATCCGATATTATCCTTGCCGCCGCTGCGTGAGGTGATTGCAGCGCATGATTTGCGCGCGGAAAAAAAGCTGGGGCAAAATTTTCTCCTGGATTTAAACCTGACGGATAAAATTGCGCGCGGAGCCGGGGATTTCAAAGACATGCGCCTCTTTTAAAT
>JANQIB010000113.1 GCA_028282385.1 Alphaproteobacteria bacterium | reverse complement strand
TCATGCAGCTTGTCAAAAATGAAGGCACACAAGCCCGCGTTGAGCACATGCTTGAAAAAGGCAAGCCGCTACGGAATTAAAAAATAACGGCTAAATTACGATCCGAATTTTTGTATAAATTTCTGAACGGAGTCCTGCACAGCCTGCTGGATCTGAGTTATATCAGGCTGGGTCTCCGCCTTTTCACAGGCACAATCACATTCCAGACAGCCCGTCACGCCGCCCTGAACAACCACCAGGTCATCCTGCCCGAAAGCGCAGAGAAGCTGGCAAAGCTTTTCTGCCCGCGGCCCCGCCTTACACAAAACATAAAGCGGTTTGTCCGTTGCTGCCCGGTCTTCGACCAGCGCATCAATATCAATTTCATGGAGCGGCACATGTTTCACCGGGTAATCCAGGTGATAAGCCTGATATTCCAGGTCGCTGCGGACATCAATAACATCCAGGTCTGGATGTTCGTTTAAAAGCGCCGTAAATTCTTCGGCCGATATCATATCGTATTTCATTTTTTTCTCCTGATAAAAACATCCCCGCATCGAGAGCGGGGATGAGAATAAGTTATTTTATAAGAGCACGCTTACTTGCTCATCCCCTTCATATAGGTCGGCTCATCGGCCTTTTGCATGACCTGACTGTCATCAGGTTCAGGTTCGGGCATTGGCTCCGGCTCCGGTGCAGGTTCGGGCATCGGCTCAGGTTCCGGCTCAGCAATAACCACAGGCTCTGGTTCCGGCGCAGGCGCAGCGCGCTGACCAACCGGCACAGTGCGTTCTTCAGAATAGGCCAGACCATGACCGCAATGATCCGTTTCCGCATTTGAACATTTCGGAACCGGCACAGAACATGCCCCCAGTGCTACCGTTCCCAAAAGGGCCGTTATTGTCAGAAAACGTTTCATATCATCTATCCTTTCGCAGGGGTTTTTCAGAAAATCTGAAAGCATCCTAGGCCAGCGGCAGGCCCTGCGCAAGAATAGATATAAAAGAAAGTCTGAAAACCTTACCGCTTATCGCTCAGATAACGGCGCTCCAGGTGAGAAATCAAGGCTTTCTCGGAAAGGGGCTCACCCGTCATATCTTTAATCAGGCTGAGCGTGCCGTCCTTGCGGCCCTTATTATGAATATCCTCATTCAAAGCCGCGCCGATGGCCGTAAAGTTACCATTGCGAACATGGTTTGGCAGATCATTATCTTTTTCAAACAGCGTGTCATGCAGCTGCGCGGCCATCATATGAGAAAGCGTATTTGTTGCAATAAATCCAAAACGGCCTGTGAACCAGTCCGGATTTTGCAGCGGTCCCTGCTGCAATGTTTGCGGTTTTTTCCCGAGCAGGTCTTCGCTTTCCGCGTTCCAGCGCTCCGGCAGGTCCTTAATCGCCAGGTCACCATTGATCAGATCTTTTTCAATCCGGTAACGCAACAGATCATGGAAAATTTTGGAGAGCTCATCCGCTTCATTTCTGATCGGCGTATCAACAACAATCTTGCGTAAACGGTAAAGATTTTCCGGATCAAAACTTTCATTGCGGAACTGGCGGAAGACACCTTCCGCACGCACGGCAATAAAGTCAAAAAATTGCGGTGTGCGGCCCAGCACTGTCTCATACAGAACACTGAGCGCATTTTGCATCAGCGTGCCGAGATTTTGCCCGACAGGCTGCGTTTTCCAGTCCTGCGGCAGATTTTGCAAATAAAGACCGCGTGCACCCTGATAGAGTGTATCTTCGAGTGAATCTAGGAACGTATCATCAGATCCGCAGCGCACAAGCACGCGGGCATCATCTGTTGATCCGCCGGTCATCGGGGATAGCGCCGTAATCTGCAAAGATCCACGGGTGAAATCAAAGCCCATCATTTCAAGAACGGTTTTGTTGAGCCACATCTGATCGCCGCGGGAGAAATCCCCTTCCAGTGCCATTGGCGGCGGCTGACCCTGCTGCTTATCAATTGCTGCGTGACGCAGGTTTTTCAAAGGATCAATCAGGTTCTCATAAAGATCATCTATGCTGATCGTGCCGATATCGTTCGCATAGCCCAGCAATAAAGCCCGGTAAGCTGTATCCGTTCCGAAAACCTCCTGCTTTTTCTCGGCCATCTTGCGCGCCAGATCGACAACCTGCTGCATATAAGGCGCGACATCATCCCATGTCTGATTTTGCGCGGCGGCATGACGTTTCCGCCCTTCATTGGCAACCTGCACAGAGGCAATGTAAAGATCCGGCGGCACAGCAGCCAGGTGTGAATGGATGCGGCGCATCTCTTTAATATTCGCCAGGTCCCACTCGCTCCAGTCACCGGAATTTGCATCAGCAGCTGATTCAACTTTATCGAGAAGTTTGGTCACGGCAGGCGTTGTCGTTTCCGCATAAATCCGTTTTGTAATGGCCGAAATATCATGGATCCGCCGGGACAGACCGCCCTGCGGCATCGCCGTCATCATATCAACCGCCAGCGTTGAGCGGATTGAAAACAGCGTATTCAGGTTACTGAAATAAAATTTAAGATCATTATAGCCTTCAGCCGGCTCGGATACCGTTTGCAGGTTTGGCTTGTCTGTCATGATAATCTGGCCCCTTATTGATATAGCCCTTCGGACATGAATTCTTGTGTGTGGGAGTCATACGCGAACCCCATCATTATACACTCGCCTATTTAGGTTAAAAATGGTTTAATTTCAGAAAAATAAGGCCAGACCCATCTCATGTTCTCATTCTGGAAAAAGAAGGGCGGAAAACCCGCAAATGACGCCCGTCAAAAGACGGCCAAAAACCCCGAAGGACTGACCCGGGAGGAGATTATCGCCCAGGCCCAGGCCAATGCCGCTGCCGCGCGCGAGGAAATCGGCGATGAAACGCTCGAAAAAATCAAGGAAGCGCTCCTCAGGAAAGAAAACTCTCCCATCGAACAGGCTAAACGTAAGGTTGAAGCGATGGATAAAGATGTCGTCCGGGATGAAATCAGGCTCTGGATGCGCGAGGATGATTAATTTTTATTCTTTTTTAAGAAAAAAAGAAAAGCACACAAACAGGCACAAGCCGCAAAAATGAAAAACCAGAAAGGCGAAGTATAAAATAAAATCGGCAATGCTGTGAGACAGGCTGCTATACGTCCAGATCCTAGTAAAATTTCACGCGCAGCAATTGAAGCAATGTCCCGGTTACGGTACCAGCGCCCGATATTCCCGACATGTAGCATATTTTCTCCAATCAGCCAGAACATACTGGCCAGCGGAAATAAAAATGCATTTTGAAATACAGTAAGCGGCAGCCATCCCGTGGCCAATAAGGCAGCACCTATTTTAGCCTCATGCTTCTTATCCTGATGAAAAATATGGCCTATAAATGGGGAAGTTATAAATTCAAGAAGAATATTCAGCCCCATCAAAAACCCGGTTAAAAGACTTTTAGCACCAAGCATAGCTAGCCAGACTGGTGCAGAAAAAACACAGAAAAACTGAATAACGCCGTGAAACGCTGTCATAGCGCTGTGATCCAGGTCAGTGTTTAGAATATTTTTAATCGGGTGATAAGGTGTTTTCCGGTCCGGCGGATCTATGTGCAGAACAACAAAAAGCAGGCACAAAGTAGCCAAAAACATCGCCATGAAAAAAATGAGAATGCCTCCCGAAAGGGAAATAGATAAAACAAGCCCGCCCAAAAATAGTCCTGCCGCGCTTCCTAAGCCATCACAAAAACCGCAAATTGAGACTTCGTTTCCGACATTATCATCCGTTGTCCGGAACAGCATACACACATGGTGAAACGACCAGAATGTCACAGAAATCAGCGAAAATAAGAAAGATCCGCAAAAGGCGTAAAGATAGGATCCTGCCTCCAGTTTCAGAAGAAAAAGTGCGCTAATGGCAGAAATCGCGGAAAGACTGATCAGCGCCAAAAAAATGTGCAGACCCCAAAAACGCTGAATAAAAAATAGCGCACCCGGCATGAGAATAAAATTACTGGCAATATAACGGCTTAGGAAGAAAGCAAACAATATAGGCAAACCATATCCGCCAAGGTCAAAAACAAAGAAAATCGATGCGCCGCTAAAACCAAGACAACCCAAAAATCCTGAAATATAAATCAGGTTCCTGAAAACGCACTGAAACGGCGCCAAATAGCCGCGCCGGAAAATCTCAAGGCGGGTCATGGAAAATCCTCCGCTCTCTATTAAGGCTTAAAAAACCTTAATAATAATTAAAACACCAAAATCAACTCGATCTTAACCATTTTTACGCTATACTTTCCTGATATCTAAGGGAGATCCCAAACATGCCTGTTTATAACGCCCCGCTTGAAAATATCCGCTTCGTTTTACATGACGTCTTAAATGCTGAGCAGCTCACTGAATTGCCCGGCTATGAAGACGCAAATGCCGAACTTGTCGATCAGATTATCGAAGAAGGAGCCAAGCTGTGTGAAGAGGTTCTCTTTCCGCTGAACCAATCAGGAGATCAGGAAGGCTGCACATTTAAAGACGGCGACGTCACAACGCCTTCCGGTTTCAAAGAAGCCTATCAGCAATTTACCGAAGGCGGCTGGTGCGGCGTGTCTTCCGATCCGGAATATGGCGGCATGGGTCTGCCGATGCTGGTCAATACGGTGATGCAGGATATGATCTGCGCGGCCAATATGAGCTTTGGGATGTATCCGGGTCTGAGCCAAGGCGCCTATGAAGCGCTGCATATCTTCGGTACGGATGAGCAAAAACAAACCTATTTGCCAAAACTGGTGGAAGGGATCTGGTCCGGTACAATGTGTCTGACAGAGCCGCATTGCGGGACTGATCTTGGCCTGATCCGGACCAAAGCCATTCCGCTTGCCGCGCCGAAGCCGGACGGCGAAGGCGGGAATGATGACGGCGAAAGCTATGCGATTACCGGAACCAAGATTTTTATTTCCGCCGGCGAACATGATCTGACCGAAAATATTATTCACCTTGTGCTGGCCAAGCTGCCGGATGCGCCCGAAGGGGTTCGCGGGATTTCCCTCTTTGTTGTACCAAAATTCCTGCCCGAAGGGGATGGTGTTGGCGCGCGCAACGGGGTTGCCTGCGGATCAATCGAGCACAAGATGGGGATTCACGGCAATTCCACCTGCGTGATCAATCTGGATGACGCCACAGGCTGGCTGGTTGGCGAAAAACATAAAGGCCTGAAAGCTATGTTCACGATGATGAATGCCGCGCGTCTTGGTGTGGGCATGCAGGGGCTTGGCATTGCCGAAATCGCCTATCAAAACGGCGTGGAATATGCGAAAGACCGCCTGCAAATGCGCGCCCTGGACGGCACGAAATTCCCGGATAAACCGGCTGATCCGATTATCGTCCACCCGGATGTTCGCCGGATGCTGCTGAAAGGCAAGGCTGTCACTGAGGCAGGCCGGGCACTGGCTTACTGGACGGGTCTTAATCTTGATATTTCACACAAGCACCCGGATGCGGCTGAACGTCAAAAGGCCGATGATCTCGTCGCACTCTTAACACCCATCGTCAAAGCCTACCTGACCGATATGGGATCGGAAATTGCCAATGAATCCCAACAGGTTTATGGCGGGCATGGCTATATTGCCGAATGGGGGATGGAACAATATGTCCGTGATGCGCGTATCGCCCAGATTTATGAAGGCACGAACGGTATTCAGGCCCTCGACCTTGTTGGCCGGAAAATGGGACAAAATTTCGGACGCCTGCTGCGCCGCTTCTTTCACCCGGTTTCGGCCTATATCGAAGAGCATCAAGCTAATGAGCAAATGCAGGAATTTATTTTCCCGCTGGCCAAGGCTTTTGCCAAGCTGCAGCAATCCACCGCGACAATTGCGATGAAAGGCCTCAAAGACCCAAATGAAGCCGGCGCCGCGTCCGTTGATTATCTGCGCCAGTTCGCGCTGGTCGCTATCGGCTATATGTGGTGCCTGATGGTACAGGCCGCACAAGCGAAAATAGAAAGCGGTGAAGGCGATAAAGAGTTTTACGAAGCCAAGATCGAAACGGCGCGCTTTTTCTTTGCCCGCATGCTGCCGGAAGCCGATGCCCGTTTTAAAATGGTGATGGCGGGCGCGGAGTCTTTGATGGCTCTGGACGCGGAGAGCTTTTAGCAACTGTTATCCCGAAGACGGACTTTTCTTCGTAGTCTTTTTCCGGAAATTCAAAAGGTCCTTCTGGTTGAGAATCTTGACTAATTCCACGGGATGAGTCGATTATTCCGTTTGGTTTCTTAAAGTATGTATTTATAGTTTCTTGTGTGCTCATATCACTCTCACTGCTACTCTATGAAGATAGTTAAATCCATAAAAGACCTCAGTGTCTACAGAAAAAACAAGTTTGTTTCATTCGTCCCCACCATGGGCGCACTGCATGAAGGACATCTCGCGCTGGTACGCGAAGGTCTAAACTGCGCGGATATTTGTATTCCCTACATCTTTCTCAATCCGAAACAATTCGCGCCACATGAAGATCTGGAGGCTTACCCCAAAACACTCGAGGCTGATCTGGAAAAACTCGAAAAGACCGGCGCACAGGCTGTTTACCTTCCGGATGCGGATGAAATTTACCCGGACGGGTTTTCAACCTCTGTCAAAGTTTCCGGTATTTCTGAAATGCTGGAAGGCGAGTTCCGCCCACATTTTTTTGACGGCGTTGCTACGATTGTCACCAAGATGCTCCTGCAATGCCTGCCGGATATCGCGCTGTTTGGTGAAAAAGATTATCAGCAGCTTTTGGTCATCAAAAAACTCGTGTCCGATTTAAACATTCCCGTGGATGTTAAAGGTGTGCCGACCATGCGTGATGAAAACGGATTAGCCCTGTCGTCCCGGAATGCTTACCTGAATGAAGAGCAATATCAAATCGCCTGCCACCTGAACCGTATCCTGTCGGATATTTCAAAAGGAAAAATAAACGAAAACCGGGGCCGCGAGGCCCTGCTAGAAGCGGGTTTTGACAAGGTCGATTATTGCACGGTGCGCGATGCGCAGACCCTTTTGCCGCCGGATGAAAACACCACAGAGCGCCGTGTCCTCGCCGCCGCTTTTATCGGTACAACGCGCTTGATTGATAATCTGGCTATGTCACAATAAGAGGATAAGGAGATCCACCTATGTCCCTAGACAGCGTTACCGACCAGATCAAACAAAAAATGGCCATGGCCCACGGGCTGACCGCCAAGGTTAAATTCGATTTTGATGAAGACGGGATGATTTTTGTCGACACAAATGAAAATCCGCCAGTCATTTCCCATGACGATGAAGAGGCGGACCTGACCTTGTCCTGCTCCATTGAAACCTTCCAGGATATTCTAAACGGCGCGCAGGATCCCAATATCGCCTTTATGATGGGCAAGCTCAAAGTCAAAGGCTCAATGGGCTTGGCGATGAAACTGAATGCGGTTTTGGAAGATTAGTTATTGACATATAGACAGCATTATTTTACTTAACTTTATCAATAAATTTTCTTGGTAAAGACATGGATACTGCTGTTACTGCAAATCAGGATTTTAAGGACGCAAATGCTCCTGAAGAGCAAAATACACCGAAAATGACCATACGGGACCTGAGTGTTTTTTATGGAGACAAACAAGCTGTTTTTGATGTGAACCTGGACATATATGAAGGTGAAGTCCTCGCGCTCATCGGGGCTTCAGGGTGCGGCAAATCAACCATATTAAGATGCCTCAATCGTATGAATGATACGATTGATAATTGCCGTATAACCGGAGAAATCTTTCTGGGAGATGAAAATATCTATGCAAGCGATATTGACGTCGTAGAGATACGCGCCAGAGTTGGAATGGTATTTCAGAAAGCAAATCCTTTCCCAAAATCCATTTTTGAAAATGTGGCATACGGACCCCGCATTCACGGATTAGCTAAAGCTAAAAGCGATTTAGAAAATATTGTACTGGAAAGCCTTGGGCGGGCCGGTTTATGGGAGGAAGTAAAAGACCGCTTAGATGAACCTGGAACTGGATTATCGGGTGGGCAACAACAACGTTTGTGTATTGCCCGGGCCCTTGCCGTTCAACCGGACGTTTTACTTATGGACGAACCTTGCTCGGCGTTAGATCCTATCGCAACTGCAAAAATCGAAGAGCTTATTGATGAACTTCGTCAAACAACAACAGTTGTCATTGTCACACATAATATGCAACAAGCCGCAAGGATTAGTCAGAAAACAGCTCATTTTCATTTGGGTAAACTCATGGAATACGGCCTCACGGATTCTATTTTCACAAACCCGCAAAACGAAACGACACAGGGATACATAACAGGCCGGTTTGGATAAGTCGTTTAAAACTTGTAAGCAAAAAATTATAAACGCGTCTTAATATCTTTAACTATCTCCTCCGCCGTCTGATCGATTTTATACAGCGCCAGCAGCGTATTCTCCGGATCCATAAAATAAATATAACTTGAATGATCCATCGTATATTCGCTTAAAGACGGGTCATCGACCTTCGCGTAATAAACCTTATAGGCTTTTGTCACTTGCTCAATTTGCTCTGGTGTTCCGGTCAAGCCGACCAGGCGTGGATGAAAAAGTGTCCTGTACTGTGCCATTACCTCCTGTGTATCCCGCTCCGGATCGACGGTGATAAAGATAGGCGTAATTTGCTCTCCCTTTTCACCTAACGCATTCAAGACCTCGGTCATCTTGGCCAGCTCTGTCGGGCAAATGGCCGGGCAAAAGGTAAAGCCGAAATAAATCAGCCGGTAGCCCTGATAGTCTTTTTCAGTGACTCCCTGCCCGGTATGATCTGTAAGCTCAAAGGGCCCGCCGAAATTCGGCGCGACAATAGAATTGCCGCCTGATCCTTTTCCGGCAACAGAAAACTGATAAAGCACTGCAACGCCTGCAAACCCGATTGCCAGACAAAACGCAGCCACTAAAGGGAAGTATTTTTTATCCATGGCTGTGGATGTACACCACCCGCCGGGGAAAGAAAAGATTTATTCAAATTTAAATATGCGCGGAGATGTTCCATAGTTTTTCCTGTAGTAACACGTATCAACGTCTTTATCCTCAGGCATAGTAGGTTTTACTTTATAGCTGTAATCTCCTGCAAACCGGGCTTTTACGAATTTGCTTGTTTCAGAATCAGCAGGAAGCATATTTATAATCTGTTCAAAACTATCTATGCCCTCCAGCATATCTCCTTTAAATCCAGGCAACTTACTGAAAGCCGTTTTGTAAATTTTAAATGGCGGTGTTTCCTTCCCGTATAGCGTGTTATGAAGTTGTGGCGCCGCCTCGAAATAATCCTCTAGAAACACTGGATCTGATAAAATCATTTCGAACACAGGCCTTAACAAATCAGGATTAGCTTTAATGTCATCTGCAGAATTCTGACGGTAAATTTCTGCTACCATTTTTATAGATTTTTCATAGTAAAAATTGCCGTCGAGTTTATTAAGATCTTCAAGCTGTTCCAATGTTGTTGCCGCTTCGACAATAGCAACAGACGTAATAAGCTTGGCATGAGCCTCTAAAGACAAAAGCCAAAGAAGATCATATCCCGCTTGAGTACCTCCGATAGAAGGGGACGCAATTATTTTTATTGCATTTTGATAGCCATGCGCCGCTTCTTCGAGATAAGTTATCTTTAAGAATAACTGTACCAAAAGATCATCTGCATACTCTTCTTCTGCGTAGTTTACGCCTGAACAACCATCGAAAAAATTTACCATAATATGATTATTGTTAAAATCCAGATGACCTTGTTCAGGTTTATCATTATCCCGGCAAACAAGTGCTTCTGATACGACAAGAAAATCTCCAAGCATCTTTCCTATAGGACTCATTGAAGTCATCCAGTGATGAAGGTTAAAAAGCTGTTCCTGAACCTTTGTTGCTTTAGTACCTGAAGGTGTATAGTAGACGACTTCACCGCTTTCATCTTTGCTGGGAATAACGCAAACATCTTTTGCTTTTTCGCCGGACAGTGCCTCAAAATAAGCTATCCGCGCGGCTAACATTGCATCGAATATTTCTTGTTCCGGACCTACCTCCTGCCCATCCACGGAGGACGGAAGAAGAAAAGCAGCAATAGAAAATGCCCCTAACAGGTTTGAAAATTTTGATCTTCTCATAAAACACACCCTTTTTATTAAGGGTATGTTTACCAGAATTTTATGATTATGTCAATTGATTAAAGGACATCCAGCATTTCAGCCACAAGCGGGTGACGGACAATATCCTCCTGCTGAAGCTGGACAACTGCAATATTAGACACACGGCTTAAACGCTCGGCAATTTGGGACAGGCCGGACATCCCGTCGAGAAGGTCAGACTGGTCAGGATCTCCTGTTACCACCATTGTCGAATGCCAGCCTAAACGCGAGAGCAACATCTTGAGCTGCCCGTAGGTGCAGTTCTGCGCCTCATCAATCACCACGAAGGCATTATTGAGCGTCCGTCCGCGCATAAAGCCGACCGGGGCAATTTCAATAGTCCCGTCATCCATATATTTCCGGACATTTTTTCCGCCCATCCGGTCGCCCATCGCATCGTAAAGCGGGCGTAAGTAAGGCGCCATTTTCTCATGCATATCTCCGGGCAGATAACCAAGGGACTCGCCGGCTTCCATGGCCGGGCGGGAGAGAATAATCCGGTCAACCCGGCCAGCTTCCAAAGCTTCAACAGCTGCAGAAATTGCCAGATAGGTTTTCCCGGTCCCTGCCGGACCAATTGCAAGCGTTAAATTTTTCTCTTTTATAGCTTCCATTAAAACCCGCTGACCCTCACTGCGCGGTTTAATGTTTTTCACGTATTTTTTATCGCGGGCCCCGTCTATTTCATCATCCAGCGGGTGCCAGCCGGAGGAATACGACAAGTCGTCAAAAGACGGATGGACAACGTTGCCTGAGCGGTGGTGAACAGATTTCTTGTTTGCTTTACGTGACTTTTTGGCCATGAGCATCTCCCGAACGTTAAAGGTTTTTCAGACAAAGGTTTGAGCATACGCCGCGAATACAAAAAAGCCGCAGACTTTCGGCTGCGGCGGGAACTTGAAAAAACTCCAAAACCATCCCCTAAAGCGCTTACTCTTATGCGCCTTTGTGGAAATGATCTGATTCGTCTTTCTAAGATCAAGGGGAACCCTTGTTTTAAGAAGGTTTGAACGCTGTACTCTGAAAATAAGTGTATCAGAAAAAAGCCGGCCCTTCCATGAAAACAGGCAGGGCCGTACTTAAAAATATTTCAAAAAAGGCTAAGCTGCTTGATCTAAAAGCTTTTTGGCGTCTTTCACATTTTTGCGGATCAGGTACCAGGCCGCCTTGGAGGCCATTTTCCCGCCAATCCCCTTCGGGTCAAACCCGCAGGCCTTAAAGACCATGGAAACCGCGCGGTTCACCTGCGGCACTTTATAATAGCCGTAAGCGCGCATCATATATTCCTTGTTATAACGCTCACGATCATACGGGTCATTGTCATTGGCGTTTGCCGCATAGAATGCATAGGACAGTTCATCATCCTCTGTTTCGGCAATCCGGCCCAGTGCGATTTTCAAACGCTGCATCCGGCCAAGCCCTTCTTTATCCAGGTATTTATTTAAAACATCATAGAACAGCTTGTAATGGCGAAATTCATCACCGGCGATTTTTGCGCAGATTTGTTTGAGAACAGGTTCGTCAATACTCGCTCCGATCGCGGAGTAGTAAGAACTGGTTCCGGTTTCGACCATGCAGCGCGCAATCATCTCTCCGGAGCGGGACCCACGCACGGATCCTTCCTGGTTGTCATTGACAAAATGATCCGGCTGATAGCCTTCGGTGAATTTTTTCATGGCTGCTTCAAGGCTCCAGCTCGGATCAATTTTCTCGGCCCACTGACCCAGCGCCAACCCGTGCTGAATTTCCTCTTCTGCCCAGTCCCGGGCAACCTTTTGAAACTCTTTATCATCATGAAAGACCTTGCATAAATAATCGGCATAACTCGCCGCGCCATATTCCACCAGCGCTGCCGCCTTGATAATTTTCAAAAGATCCTCATCGACCTTGGACGGATCAAGCTGATCCCAGGGCATATCCTCGATTTTCCAATGTACGTAAGCCATGATGTTCCTCCTTCGTCTTGAGGGGTGCATAAAAGCACAGAAAAAAAGACGGCGCAAATATTTGTGCGCCGCCCTTATGTCGTCTTTAGGTTTAGGAAACTTTATTCTGCTGCGATAATATCGCCTTCCTCAGGCTTACCGTTATCTACGCCGCCGATTTTCTTGCCGTAATTGCCGGAAAACAGCTCTTCAGAGAAGACATCTTCCCAGGCCCCTTCAGTGGACGCCTTGGAATATTCTGTTGCTCGATTTTCGAAGAAGTTTGTATGCTCTGCCCCGTTCAACATGACATCCATCCATGGCAGTGGATTTTTCTCAACGCCGTAAATCGGCTCCAGGTCCAGCTGCTGTAAGCGGCGGTCTCCAATATAACGGATATATTGTTTCACATCTTCAGGCGTCATGCCTTCAATTGCGCCCTGCTCAAAACACAGATCGATAAACGCATCTTCATGTTCAACCGTAACCTTACAGCATTCGGTAATTTCGTTTTTAAGCTCATCCGTCCAGATATCCGGGTTTTCCTGGATAAATGTTTTGAACAAGCGGATCATCGACAGGCAGTGCAATGTTTCATCGCGCACGGACCAGGTAACGATTTGTCCCATCCCTTTCATCTTGTTAAAGCGCGGGAAATTCATCAGGATCGCAAAAGACGCAAAGAGCGCGAGCCCTTCTGTAAAGGCCCCGAACATCGCCATGGTTTTGGCAATATCGGCGCGCGAGCCCATGGAGACATCCTGCATGTAATCAAACTTGTCTTTCATTTCCTTATATTTGAGGAAGGCGGAATATTCGATTTCAGGCATGCCGATCGTATCCAGCAAATGTGAATAGGCGGCAATATGAACTGTCTCAATATTTGAAAAGGCGGAGAGCATCATCTGCACTTCAACCGGGCCAAAGACCTGGGAATAATGTTTCATGTAACAATTATTCACTTCCACATCGCTTTGCGTGAAAAAGCGGAAAATCTGCGTCATCAGGTTCTTTTCCGACGGCGTCAGGTTTTTCTTCCAGTCCCGGACATCTTCGGCCAGCGGCACCTCTTCCGGCAGCCAGTGAATACGTTGCTGCGTCAGCCAGGCCTCATAACACCATGGATATAAAAACGGTTTATAGACATGACGTTCCTGCAAAAGCTTGGAGTCACTATTCACAATATCGTTAACTTTACTGGGCTGTCCCATCGGGTCTCTCCTCTTTTTACTCTAAACAAATATGATTATGTGCTTCGACTTTCACACGATTCGCGCATCAGAGTCCGGGTCTTTTTCAAAACTCGTCCACAAGCCCCGGAACAGGAGCAAAATGAGCTGAAAATCAGTCTGTGAAACACAAGTGAATATCAATATATAGAAGATATTATAGCAGTCAACACAAGATGTTGTTATACCCTCATCTCTAAACCTCAACAAGCTGCATCAGCCTGATGATCTTGGTTTCAAGATCACTGAGGGAAAAAGGCTTGCGGATATAGGCTGTGACACCGGCCTCTTTCGCTTCCATAACGGAATTCACATCATTGCGCGCTGTCACCATCAGGAACGGAATTCTGTTCTCCTGCGCACGGAGATGTTTAAGAAATTCGATTCCCGGAAGATTCGGCATATTCCAGTCGCAGATAATCAGGTCAACAGCCGTCTCATCCATCTCTATCAGATCGCGCGCTTCATCGCCGTCAGAGGCCTCGTAAATCTGATGGACCCCCATCTCGACCAACATATGACGAAGCGTATTACGCGTATTTTGTTGGTCTTCAACAATCATTATTTTAAGTAGACTGACACTCATTATTACACACTTTATACTTTTTATGTTTTAGTCCGTTTCCGGATGCTCTTTCTTTCCATGCTCCAAAAGATAATTCACAGCCTCGATTAACTCGCCGGTTGTAAACGGCTTGCGTAAAACATGATCTGCTATCTTGCTCGCTGCATTCAGCAAATCATCCGCGGCCATATTATACCCCCCGCCTGAAATCACCATCACGGGCAGCATGGCTTCCTGATAGCCGTTATTGATCGCACTCATCAGTTCAATCCCGTCAATCTCAGGCATCATGACATCGGTAATAATCAAATCGTAAGGGTTGCCGGCCATATCCCGGCTTAAGATTTCCAGCGCCTCTTTCCCGTTCTCGGCCATCACAAGTTCGTGCCCCTCAAGCTCAAGCATGGCCTCCAGACTCACACGGACATCCAAACGGTCATCTACAATTAAAATCCTAGACAAGAAATAAATCCTCCTCATCCTCGTCTTTTTCTTCCGGTCTCTGGCTTTCATCCAAAACCGGAAATAAAAGATAAAATGTTGCCCCCTGACCAGAAATACTCTCGGCGAAAATTGCCCCGTTAAACTGGCGCATCAAACCAAAAGATGTCGATAAACCCAAACCCGTTCCCTTATCAACGGACTTGGTTGTAAAGAACGGGTCAAAAATCCGTTTCAGCGTTTCTTCCGGAATGCCGGGACCCGTATCCTGAACTGTAATTTTTGCGTAAAGCCCCGGTACAATATTCAGGGCATCGGCCTTTGACGCTTCCCACATTTCATAGACCAGGCTGACTTTAATTTCTCCCTGATCGTTCATCGCATCAGAGGCATTTTTAAACAGGTTTGAAAAGATCTGGGACAGGCCGGTTTCGTTGATCAGGAAATAAGGCTGAAACTCAGGAACATTTGCCGGCGCAAGTTCAGTTTCCAAACGTACCCCGCCAGGCAAAATAGTAGCCGCCATTTCCAGTGAATTTTCAATCGCCGGAACTGCTTCAAGAAAATGTATATCCATATAGCGTCCGCGGGCGAAGGCTAAAACATTCTGGACGATATTCCGTGCCTGGATCGAGCTTTCGTAAATCATATTCACATACTCTGTCAGTTTGGGATCCTCATTCTCCAAACGGCGCTTGAGAATATCGCTCATGCCAATGGCTGGCTGCAGCGCATTGTTAATCTCATGCGCCATCCCGCCGGCAATCTCACCGACGGAAGCCAGTTTCTCATTTTGGGCTTTAATCTTGCGTTCTTCCCGCAGGCTTTCTTCGGTGATATGAAGCTGGCGGATCATTTTATCGAGGTGAATCGTATGGCGGACGGCCATAAAACTCCCGGCGGCCAAAAGGGCAATGGCAACAGCAAAAAGCTCGTCAAGCTCCCATTTTTCATGAAACCGCGTAAAATGATACCAACGCTCAAACACGTCGAAATAAACCATGGAAAAAGAAAGACCAACGCAGATAATCCCGAAAAGAATCAGATCAAAACTGATATCTTTTCTAAAATGCCTACCGAGTAAACTGTTCGAGTGATCGTTTACCATGCCCCAGTCCAGACCTTGTTTTATCCTTATAGTGTAAGTTAAAAACTCTAATTTGAAATTAATTTTATGAAAAATAAAACACAGGAGATACTGCCGCTTTCTCAACCAAAAAGGGAAAGGCTGAGAGAGTCACAATCAGTATTATAGGCGATATAACCCAAAGCCGTAATGAGAAAGTGGGGGTGAATACCTATCTATTAGCGTGCAGCAGCCGCAACAACAGTCACATTGCCTTTTGGTTTTGTATGCAGCCACCAGGCTGTCCGGTTGATCGAGAAGATCGGCTTATAGTGGCTGATGCGGTTTGCATTTGTCATGGTTTTAATCTGGTTATCTAAAACCATCGGCCCGTTATCCGTATACACAATCAAAATAGCGTGCGGGATATTCTTCTGAAGGTCCTGCACGATCGCAATCCGCAGGCGGTTTTCAGGAACACCCAGGGCACGCAGCGCTGTGTATTTTGTAATCGCAAAATCTTCACAGTCGCCGCCCTTTTCAAAAAACTCAACCGGCGTGGCCCAGTAATCCGTCTTGCCGTAATTGCGGCTATCTGTGACGTAACGAACTTTGTTCACAAGGTCATTCACTTTGGATGCCATTTTATGTAGCGGCAGATCCTGCAGACCCTGCAGCTGGGAACGAAAACCATTCATTGATTTCTGGCCGTAAGAATTATTCAGGGCCGCGTCAAAACGGCTGAACATGCCCGTCCATTTTGTGAAAGCTTTGAGTGATTTTGACTGCTTTTCAACAGAGCCGAAGAGTTTTGGGTGATGACTGGCCGGCGTCACGCTGTTAAATGCAACGGCCATCCGGGACGGCACATCCTTGATCGTGCCGGCACGCGCCTGTTTGGCAAATCCCATTGACGATATTGATAAAAAGACTGTAACGGCTGTTGTCATGAAACGCAGTGCAAACTGCTCAAGCAGTGTTTTACGAACAATAGACGCATCAATATAATTTGTATTGATCAGGTAATGTCCAAGACGCTGACCACTATCCCGGCTCTGCACCAAAGCATATTGAAGTTGATCAGGCGTTAAATGTCCGTCCTGAACCAGAAGTTCCCCAAGCTTATTGCGGTGAAGTCTGGCCTTCAGACCAGAGAGAATACCCTTGTGTGTTTTATCCGCCGTCTTATACTCAGTCACGATTCCCTACCCCGTAAACCCGCATATTTTCATAAACCCAATTACCAGTATGACGGCAAATGATTGACGAATTCCTAACAAAGGGGCACAAACATAAAGAAAATACTGGTTTATAAAGGCTTAAAAATGGCTGAAAATTTCGACCAACTTATTGATAAATTTGAAAAAAATCACATTCTTGTGATCGGGGATGTGATGCTAGACCGGTTTATTTCCGGCACAGTTGAGCGGATTTCGCCGGAAAGTCCCGTTCCTGTGCTCAAACGCGGGGAAACCCGCCTCATGCCGGGAGGGGCAGCTAATGTGGCTGCGAACCTGACAGCACTGGGATGTAAAGCTTCTGTTATCGGCCTGACCGGAAAGGATGAAAGCGGCGAAACATTAAACGCCCTTTTGAAAAAGCAGGGCGTGGAAACAAGCGGTCTTGTGACGGACAAAGACCGGCAAACAATTCAAAAAACCCGCTTCGTTGCAACAGGTCAGCAAATATTGCGTCTTGATGAAGAAAAAACAGGAGACGCCGGGCCGGCAATAGAAAAAGATATCATTAAGCAAATTGAAAAGGCCGCTAAAAAAGCGGACCTTATTATTCTATCTGATTACGCCAAAGGCGTTTTAACAAAAAATGTTATTGCCGCGGCCATGCAAACGGGAAAGACCGTTCTGGTTGATCCGAAATCAAAAGATCTCTCAAAATATAAAGGCGCCTTTGCGATCACGCCGAACAGGAAAGAGCTGGCAGAGGCCAGCGGCATGACCTGTAAAACCGATGAAGAAATTGCAAATGCCGCGCAGAAAATTATGGGCGGTCAGGATTTTAGCGCTCTCTTCGTCACACGCTCCGAAGACGGGCTGAGCATTTTTGAAAACGGCAAAGCGCCCGTTCACCTGCCGGCCGAAGCCAGAAGCGTCTATGACGTTTCCGGCGCGGGCGATACTGTTTTAGCCACTTTAGCTGCTGCAATTGGCGCGGGTGCAACCTTGCCCGAAGCCGGTGCGCTGGCCAATGCCGCAGCAGGCATTGCCGTTTCACGGCAAGGCGTTTCAGCCGTCAGCGCAGTGGATCTGCGCGCTGTCATCTTAAGCGGCATGCCGGCTGGATCAACCATTGCGCCGCGTCTTGATGATAAACAAGCCGCGCAAATGATCCAAAACTGGCAGGAAGCAGGTTTGAAAGTTGGCTTTACCAATGGATGTTTTGACATTCTTCATCACGGTCATGTCAGTTATCTCGACCGCGCACGGGCGCGCTGCGACAGGCTTGTCCTTGGGTTAAATCATGATGCATCTGTTAAAATTCTGAAAGGTCCGACGCGGCCGGTCAACAATCAGGACGCGCGCGCTAGCGTGATTGGCGCACTGGGTAGCATTGACCTTGTTGTCTTTTTTGGCGCGCAGGAAGATGGACAGGATAATACGCCCTGTGAAATCCTCAATGTGCTGCGTCCGGATATCATCTTTAAAGGCGGTGACTACACCGAAGATCAACTGCCGGAAGCAAAAGTGGTGCGCGCCTATGGTGGAGAGGTGGACATCATGCCGTTATATGAGGGATACTCGACAACCGGAACGATTCAAAAACTGCAAGACACTAATAAAGAGGATGAAGCAGCATGAGTGTCATCATTTCAAATTTTCCCGCACAATTTGAACAGGGCGGTTACCATTTTGCAAAGCTGACAGAAAATGATCTGAAGCTGTTGCGCTTTTGGCTGTCCGAACCGCATATTACTGACTGGTGGACTCCCCCGGAAGAAGAAATCGCCGCGATTGAAGAAGATATCAAGGCCGACCGCGCCAATGTGGCGCGCTATATCGTCTCTCACCAGGGACGTGAATTTGCCTATATCCAGGCTTATGATCCGGCGGAAGATGAGTTCTGGGCTGAAAATCCGCAAGAGGCCGGGACAATTGGTCTTGATCAGTTTATTGGCGACCCGTCCATGATCGGTTTTGGCCACGGCACGAATTTCATTAAGGGATTTATTGCCGGGATCAAAAACACAGACGGCGTGGAAAAAATCATCGTTGATCCCGCGCCGGACAACGCACCTGCCATCAAATGCTATTCACAAGCCGGTTTTCGTAAGGAAGCAGATATCGAAACCCCGGACGGCCCGGCTATTCTGATGTCGATGGCCAGCTAGATTTTATTGACATAATTATTAAAAGTGATTATAAACCGCCCTATGGATGATCTATCTACTGAATGCCGCCCTGCGCCTGGCCGATATGCGCTGCCAATCCATCTGGTTGATTGCCAGGATAACCCTTTTGATTTGAGCCCGGCGGTAAACGCCATCATGAAGGCCGAAAACTGGCTTTTAGAACGCATGCCGGATGACCAGCCCCTTGTTATCATTATGGGAGAAATTCACGAGATGGCATCTCATGTTGCGCTTCAACAAGCCGTTTTAAAAGCACATCTGGAACAGCTTCAGGATAAACCGCAACGTACATTTTCTTTTGGCGCCGAGTCTCCAAAGACTGAAAACAATGATGATTTTGTTTCTGAATTTGATATGTCTTGCAGAAAAAATAACGAAGATGCAAATTTGGCAAATATTCATCTCTACAATTTTTTAAGCAGGCACAAAATTTCATTTTCAAACAATGACATTCCTTATTTCTGGACGGAAAGAGGCTTGGTTATAGACACAGATGAAAGTGAATTTGCTCAATACATTGTAAAAAAATATGCACCGGCAGAGATGCAAGATCGGGCAATATACAGACAGTCTGATTATAGAGACTCTTCCCTAGGCATCGCTCTCAGCAATCGGGCGATTGTCGAAAATGCCCTTGTACATCTGGAACGTTCACAAAGTAAAATCTATATCCAAAAGACCGGCCTTTCTCATGTTTTTGGAGAAGGATGTTGCTGTCACAAATTTGAAGATAGCCTCGTCAATAGATTTGAGGAAGCAGGCTGCACCGTTCTTCCTGTTTTTCCTGCGCTTCCGGATTTTAGTTGGGAAACAAATATACCGGAAGAAGCAATCCCGCGCTCAATTCAATCCGTAACAACCTGCTTTATGGATTCGAGTATGTTTAAAAATTTACAGCCGGAAAGAAAAAATATTTGGGAAAGAATGTTCGGTACAAAAGAAGAGCAGCACTACAAAAAACTGCAGGCGAATTCCGGCACTCTTCTGGAAATTTAGCAGCAAAAACCTAAAGAGTTTTTCACAATCTCCTGATTTTTTCTGATTGACCCCCTTGACCTTTTTCTTTTCTTAAATGAGAATGATTATCAATATCTTTTGTCTCTCCCCTGAGAAAGGACCCCGCCATGCTTGAAGAACTTCTCTCCGTCCATTCCTATTTCGGCCTCACTGAAGCCGCCTTCTTTGAACAGGATCTCAAAGATAAATACGGGGACATGGAAGTGCGCGAAGCCATTCATGCCGGCATCCTGGAGCACCGGCGCATTCCCTGCGGCTCCGGGCGGACGCGCTGTGTCTGCTGGCTGTCAACGGAAGGGATTAAACTCGCCCGCGCCCGCGCTGAAACCGGCGCGATCTTACTTTGAAGGATTTTTTAGGCTATGATGCCTGTATGACACGTCCAACCCTTCGCGCCCTGGCGCTGTTTTTTCCAGTTCTTCTGTTAAGCGCCTGCAACATGCCCACAGGCTATGTCTATCACGACCAGCTTTATAAAGCCCCAGTCCAGGACTCTTCCGCTTCCGGCGCCGCGCTTATCAGCCAGACCCAGGCCGCCCAGATTTACCGCGCCATGTCTGATCTCACAACACGCCTGACACAGCGCGCCGGGCTGGCCCCGCGCCCGGTTTATGTTGAAACACCCGCACCGGCCACGCAGATCCAGACTTTAATGGATAATGACCTGCGCGATACACTGCGCCGTTTGGGTTACACACTGACCGGTGATCCTGCGCAAGGTTATGTGATCGCACACCGGATCAAGCCGGTGAAAATCGAAAATTCCCCGCTCAATGCGGAAATCGCGCTCGATATTTTTGACGGGCGCAGCAAAAAAGAAACCCTGCTGACCTCGGAAACGGGGTTTTACAGGATTGACTCTTTAGACAAAATCATCAGGTAATAAAGCCATGACATTTAAAACCCTTCTTTTAATTGCTGCGCTGATCCCCGTCCTTGCCGGATGTGAAGCCGCCATGTTTGCCACGGCAGGCACACAGCTCCATAAAAAATTCAGCGATGATGCGGCGCGCCCGTCTATGCAGGCGCAAAATTATATGGCCGCTGATACACTTGCCATGACAGCGCGGCATAAAATTGACCGCTTTACCCCGATCAGGATCGGCAGCTTTAAAAATATCGGGGAGACCCCGATTGACGACAAGCTCGGTGAAGCCATCGGGCAGGAACTCAGCGAACGTTTCATCCAGCTCGGTTATAAAGTCGGCCAGATGCAAAAAGAGCCCGGCTACATGACCCGGCCCGATGCAATTTTAAAATGGAATTACAAAATTGACCGGAATAACGTCAATGTCGACCTGATTATGTTTGAAGAAGGTTCTAACCAGCTTCTTGCCAAAACAAACTACGATATCCCGATAAAACGCCGGGTCCGTGAACTTGGTCATCTCGAAGATACGTCGATGAATTACCTGTTTAATCTCGATAATTAAATTCTAGCGCGACAATAGCACACGGTAATAATGGTACGTGCCATTAGGAGGATCACCCCCACCTTCAAAACACGCTTCATTCTTTCCAAATATTTCATTGCTACTTGTTGTAATGTGGCGCGCACGAAGATATAAACCTTCGAAAAGATTTGTATAATTTACATCGTTGTCTTCTACAGGGGGCTTTTCTAAAGGATTCTCTACATCATTTAGTTCATTTACCAAAACGCAAAAATCTTCACTTACATTCATAAGCAATGCGACTAAATCAACATTTGAATGATCTGTTCCCGTAGACCCTACACCATTCACCACATTTCTAGCGTTAAAAATCCATGGCGTAACTGTTGTTTGAATACCGCTGGGCGGATCACGAAAGCGCGCTGCGCCGCCCTCTTCGTCAAAAACCTGCCGCGCCGGTGTATCTGTAATCAGGCCGTAAGCGCTGGCTGCATTTGGATGACCAAAACGAATATCGGCCTCACTGTACCCCTCTTGCACAATTAATCTGACCGCCTGCTCCAGCTCAGCGCCATAACGCTGCACTTCGGAAACGCGGATCATCAATGTTTCTTCATCGATATTGCTGCCCTGCTGATTACTCCCGCGCATAACGACCAGCAAGATGCCCATCAGAAAGATGGCGCCCAAAACATAAATCAGGATATTTCCGCCTTCGCTAAAGCTACGGCGGACAGGCCCGCTTTCACGCAGGTGAGCATATACTGCGTTTGAATTATTTTTCATTTTCCGGTGGGATCGTAATGCAGTCTTTAAAAATGCGGCAGGCTTTCAGCGCATCTGCTTTGCTGAGATTTGTCAGACGTGCCCGAAACACAATCCCGTTTTTATCCCGCAGCGGGACGCTTAAAGGCCGCACACCGGAAATCCGGTTTGAAATATCTTTCATCGCTTTGGCCAGCGCCTGATCGGTTGCAGCGCGGGATGTATAAGCGCCGATCTGAACGCTCCATTGTTTGCCGTCATAAATACGCGTCCAGTTCCCGGCCGGCGCACGTGCATTCAAAGAGGCTTTTTGAACATCACTGCTATCCGCCTTATTACTAAGCCGCGCAATCATGGCATGACCGGCCTCACGCAGCTTTTTTGCAGCCGGACTGGGCGCCTCCGGAGAGGGCTGGAATTTCCCGGTATGAACCGCCACGGCAAGTAACCCGGTTTCAAGACGTTTTGAGGCCGCCAGGTCATAATCCCCTTCCCCCATCAACTCATCAAACAACCCGCTTTCCACGCTTGCCCGCACTTGTTCCATTTGTTTGGCGCTGACCAGATTTGTCATTTGTGTGCGTTGACGGCGGTTTTCTTCAAGCGCGGCCAATGTTGCAAATCCGGATTCCTTCCCGGATGTGTTTTTCAAACTCGGCGCACTTGCCACAGCCATCTGCAGCGCAGGTTTTGACCGGGGCTTGGGAACATTGCGCGCATGAAGAATGCGCGCGCGGTCCACTTTTTTAAAACCTTCATTTAAGATCACAGCCATATGATCATTCCGGCTTTTTGTTGTGCGCCCGCCAAAAACAACACCGATCAAACGGCGACCGTTTCTTTCGGCAGACGCCACAAGATTAAACCCGGAGGCGTTGATATACCCGGTCTTGAATCCGTCCATCCCGGCATAGCTGCGCATCAGGCGGTTATGGTTGTTATAGGTCTTACCCTTATAGGTGAACTGGCGGGTTGAAAAATAACGGTAATAATTCGGATAGCGCAGCAAAACATAGCGCGCCAGGATCGCCATATCGCGGGCAGTCGTCACCTGTTTTTTATGGTGCAGCCCGGAGGCATTTTTAAAGGTCGTCCGGGTCATCCCGATACTCCGCGCGCGGACTGTCATCAGGCGGGCAAATTTACTTTCCGTGCCGCCAAGATGTTCGGCCAATGCTGCAGCAATATCATTGGCCGATTTTGTGACCAGCGCATAAATCGCATCTTCAATACGGATGGTACTGCCGACTTTCAGGCCCAGCTTGCTCGGCACCATAGATGCGGCGTGGCGGGAAATCCGGACCCGGGTATTTTTGGAAATCGCCCGTGATTCCAGCGCTTCAAACGCCATCAGCAACGTCATGATTTTTGTCAGGGAAGCCGGGTGCAAAATTTTATCCGGATGACGATCCCGCAGCACAAGACCGGTTTCCGCATCAATCACAAGCGAGGCATATTTCGGATTGCCCTTGGCCTGCGCCGGCGCGGCAAACAAAAGAGCAATCAGCACAAAAATACTGAAAACGCAAAGACCGGCAAAGCCTTGCGGCCGCGCCCTGGAAAGCTCTTGTTTTGGCATCTCATTATATCCTGGCAGACAGACCATTATTGCGGATCATTATTGATAGAGCGTTAATAACCGGATTATTCCAGACATGGCATCAGAAACCACGTTCCATTCTAGGCACAGATTGCAAAAAAGTCCAAATAATCCTTGCAATACAAAGGAATGTTGCACTGCGAAAAATCCTTGACGAGGGCGATTCATTTTGGTAGATTTTTATTGTGCGCTGCAAAAAATTATGGAATTTAACGCCTGTAAACGGAGTCCGACATGCCAGCAAAAAAGACGCGTAAAACAACGAAGAAAGCGGCTAAAGCAACCAAAAAAACAGCATCTGCTGCAAAGAAAACAACAAGAACAACAAAGAAACCGACCAACACTTTTTTTAAAATGGAGAACCCGATGAGCAAATCAAACAAGTCTTTTGACAAGATCGCCCAGGATGCAAGCGCAATGGGACAGGAACAAATGGATGCTGTGATGAAATCCACCCAGATTTTTGCCAAAGGCATGGAAGACATTATGAAGGCCTATATGGATCTGGCACAAGCTTCGGCCGCAAAAAGCCAGGAAGCGGCACAAAGCATGATGTCCTGCAAGACGCTGAATGAATTTACTGAAGCGCAGACAAAATTTGCTCAATCCAGTTTTGATGAGTTTATGTCCGGGGCGACAAAAATGTCCGAAATGGGCGTAAAAGTCGCCACCGACGCGATGGAGCCGATCAATGACCAGATGGGCAAAGCCATGAAAAAAGCATCCGACAGTATGGCCGCTTAAATTTTTCTTGAAGTTTTGTATGGTTTTTTAGAAAAATCATGCAACCTCCAAAGCCCCGCCGCGGCGTGCACCGTGCGGGGCTTTTTCTTATCACTCTTTGTCTTTCCCTCTCCCTTCAGGGAGAGGGTTGTGCAGCCTTAACGAAGCCAAGAGGCTGAGTTTAGGCGGAGCTGGGTGAGGGTGTAAAATTTATCAATAGAAGGAAAGATTTTAACCCCTCACCCACTACGGCTACGGTCTTTTTTAAAAGACCAAGCCTCGTTGCCCTCTCCCTAAGGGAGAGATGTATTATTGGCACAATTTATGCTTATATCTTCCTGCCCTCTATTCTGATGGCACCTTAATATATTCTGGAAAATCTTTGCTCTAGGCGGGGAACCGCCCTATTTCATGCTAAAATGGAAGATAAAATTATGTTAGAACGGTTTATGATTTTTGATCCCCTCACAATCACCTGTGAAGACGATCCGCAGATCCCCGATCATGGCGGCGGAGATGGTGATGACGGTATGGATGAGGACAAGCAGACCGGCACCATGCTCAAAAGCCGGCCCAAGACCAAAAAGCCTTCCATGTATAAGGTCCTGCTGCTCAATGATGATTACACGCCAATGGAGTTTGTTGTGCATATTTTAGAGCGGTTTTTTTCCAAAAACCGTCAGGAGGCCACCGATATTATGCTGCATGTTCACCGGCGCGGGGTCGGGATTTGCGGCATTTACACCTACGAAGTTGCCGAAACCAAAGTCGCCCAGGTGATGGATTTCGCCCGCGCCAACGAACAGCCCCTTCAATGCACGATGGAGAAGGAGTGAGACAGATGATCCGAATCTCCGATAATCAGAATCTCAGAAACTTGAAGTCGCAAATTGCGACCTCAAGTTGGGGCGGGCGTAGAACAGCCCCCTATGCCTTTACCGAACACGGGACGCTCATGCTGTCCAGTATTCTCAACAGCCAGAGAGCCGTAGACGTCAATATCGTTATTATTCGTACATTTGTAAAATTAAGAGAAATCCTGTCCCTGCATACCGACATTGCCCAGAAAATTGCAAAGCATGACCAGCATATTGCGAACTTGTACGACCATCTGGAACGTATTTTAAAACTGGAAACGAAAAAGAAAAACCCGATCGGATATATTTGGAGTTCAGAGGAGGAATGAAACATGCTCTCGCGTAATTTAGAACAAACTCTGCACAAAGCTTTAGCCGAAGCCAATGAGCGTGAGCATGAATATGCCACGCTGGAACACTTGCTTTTGGCGCTCACGCATGATCAGGATGCGATGGCCGTGCTGCGTTCCTGCGGCGTGGATCTAAATGCCTTGCGGGAACAGCTCGAAACCTATGTTGATAC
>JANQIB010000101.1 GCA_028282385.1 Alphaproteobacteria bacterium | reverse complement strand
AGGCGCCTTGTCAATCGCGTCAACATCTTCGCCAGCGCCGTACTGCTTGGCAATCGCCGCCGTCAGCGTCGTCTTCCCATGGTCAACGTGACCAATCGTCCCGATATTCGCGTGCGGCTTATTTCTCTCAAACTTTTCCTTAGACATCTTTTAAACTACCTTTCTTCTTCGTTTAATTTATTCCTTGTACTGTAATACCTGAGCGACCAGCTAATTTGGCACGTTGATTTGCATCAAGAAATACAGTTACAGAACCCGGATCCCCTTCAAAAGAAAATTGTACGCCTACGCTTTTAAAAACAGCGCCCAGATTAATAATTGTATTCTCAGCCTTGCTAACTTTATATTGACCGTCCATTTTACTCTCCTGTCTTGCCAGACTATCCCGCCAGTTTCGCTTTCACTTCATCTGCGACCGCCTGCGGCACGGCTTCATAATGATCAAATAACATTGTGTATTGCGCCCGGCCCTGAGACATGGAACGCAGATTATTGATGTAGCCAAACATATTGGCCAGCGGCACAAAGGCATTGACGACTTTAGCGTTTCCACGATCATCCATGCCCTGCACGATTCCACGGCGGGAGTTCAGGTCCCCGATAATGTCACCCATATATTCTTCCGGGGTGACAACCTCAACCTTCATCATCGGTTCAAGCAATTGCGCACCTGCCTTTTGCATACCTTCCTTGAAGGCCGCGCGGGCGGCGATTTCAAACGCCATCACGCTAGAATCCACATCGTGGTACGCGCCGTCAAACAGTTCGACTTCGAAATCGATCACAGGGAAGCCGGCGATAATGCCGCTTTCCTTGGCCATATCGATCCCTTTTTCAACACCCGGAATATATTCTTTCGGGATCGCCCCACCGACAATTTTGTTGGTGAAGACAAAGCCTGCTTCTTTTTCAGCCGGGCGGATCTTGAACTGCATGCGCGCGAACTGACCGGAACCACCTGTTTGCTTCTTGTGGGTGTAGTCAACTTCAGCTTCCTGCGTGATGGTCTCACGGTAAGCCACCTGCGGCGCGCCGATATTGGCTTCGACCTTAAATTCCCGCTTCATCCGGTCGACAATAATGTCGAGGTGAAGTTCGCCCATTCCTTTAATGATGGTCTGGCCAGATTCATGGTCGACAGATACGCGGAAAGACGGATCTTCTGCTGCCAAGCGCTGCAGCGCCGTTGACATTTTCTCCTGGTCGGCTTTGGATTTCGGCTCCACCGCAATCTCGATCACCGGCTCAGGGAATTCCATGCGCTCAAGCACAACCGGATTAGACGGATCGCAAAGCGTGTCCCCTGTTGTTGTATCTTTCAGACCAACCAGCGCCACGATATCACCGGCAGAAGCTTCCTTGATTTCCTCACGGTTGTTGGAATGCATCAGAAGCATCCGGCCGATCCGCTCTTTCTTGTCTTTGACAGAGTTTTGAACGTAAGATCCTGATTCCAGCTTCCCGGAGTAAATCCGCGCAAAGGTCAGGGAACCGACAAACGGGTCGTTCATGATTTTAAAGGCCAGCGCAGAAAACGGCTCATCAACAGACGGCTTGCGGTTTTCTTCTTCATCGCTGTCAATTTTCACGCCTTTTGTCTCTCCGATATCCAGAGGATTTGGCAGGTAATCAACAACGCAGTCCAGCATTGGCTGCACGCCTTTGTTTTTGAACGCAGATCCACAAATCACAGGATAGAAAGCGTTTGAAACTGTTCCCTTACGGATACAGGCTTTAAGCGTTTTTTCATCCGGCTCATTGCCTTCAAGATATGCTTCCATCGCCGCGTCATCTTGTTCTACCGCTGTTTCAATCAGTTTCTCACGGTATTCAGCAGCCTTGTCCTGAAGGTCGGCTGGAATATCCTGCTCAGAGAAAGATGCGCCAAGCTGCTCTCCATCCCAGACAATCGCTTTCATCTTGATCAGATCAACCACGCCGGCAAAATCATTTTCTGCACCGATTGGCAGTTGCAGACAGAGCGGCACGGCGCCCAGACGGTCAATAATAGACTCAACGGACGCATAAAAATCCGCGCCGATTTTATCCATTTTGTTAATGAAGATCACGCGCGGCACCTGGTATTTATCGCCCTGACGCCAGACTGTTTCTGTTTGTGGTTCAACCCCGGCATTTCCATCGAGAACACAGATCGCACCATCAAGAACACGCAAAGACCGTTCAACCTCAATTGTGAAATCCACGTGGCCGGGTGTATCGATAATGTTCAGGCGGAATTCCTCGCCATCAAACTGACCACCTTTCGGACCTTCCCAGAATGTCGTGGTCGCCGCAGAGGTAATCGTAATTCCGCGCTCCTGCTCCTGCTCCATCCAGTCCATCGTTGCCGCGCCATCATGCACTTCCCCGATTTTGTGTGACTTCCCGGAGTAAAACAGCACACGTTCTGTCGTCGTCGTTTTACCGGCATCAATATGCGCCATGATGCCGAAATTGCGGTAGTTTTGAATATCGTATGTTTTTGACATTTTTTGTTTCTCTATGTTCCCTAATCTCTTGTAATTTTTAACGCTGCATTAGCCAGCCATAACCCTGCTTTTGTAACAATATCATCTTCATCATTTTCCATCGCACGGCCAACATGATGGGCAAAGACTGGTGCCAAGACTCCGAAAGATGCAGCACCTACTGCTACTGTCATAAACGGTCTTGCCTTTGCTCCATCCCAAACTTCGCCTAAAACGAAGCCCGCTTTTTCAAAGAACAAATTTTCATAAGATCCAGACATTATTCCTACCATCTGTAATGTGCAAAAGCCTTGTTGGCTTCGGCCATTTTGTGTGTGTCATCGCGTTTCTTGATCGCTGTGCCGCGGTCATTCGCTGCATCCAAAAGCTCATTGGCCAAACGCTCAACCATTGTATTTTCACCGCGCTTACGGGCCGCCCCGATAATCCAGCGCATGGCAACAGCTGTTCCACGATCGGTGCGAACCTCAACCGGTACCTGGTAGGTTGCACCACCAACACGGCGAGAACGCACCTCAACCTGCGGGCGGACTTTTTTCAGCGCCTTGTGGAAGACACGAAGACCGGCGGATCCTGTTTTGCCGCTTTCTGTTTCGCCCTCTTCATCGGCAACGCCTTTACCTTTGGTGTCGAGAATCTCCAGCGCACCGTAAACAATGCGCTCAGCCACGGATTTCTTACCATCCAGCATCACGTTATTCATGAATTTGGACAGGACCATATCCCCGAATTTCGGATCAGGAAGAATTTCTCTTTTTTCTGCTCTGTGTCGTCTGCTCATTTTTTAAGCTCTTTCTTCTTCAATTTATCTCTTCTAGATCCCGGCCTTAGCCGGGATAACGGCTTGGCTAAATCGCTTCGCGATTAAGCATTCCGTTACTTCGGACGCTTCGTACCGTAACGGGAGCGTTGTTGTTTCCGGTCTTTCACACCTTGCGTATCGAGTGCGCCGCGAATAATCCGGTAACGAACCCCCGGCAAGTCTTTCACACGGCCGCCCTGGATCAGGACAACAGAGTGTTCCTGCAAATTATGGCCTTCACCCGGGATATAACAAATCACTTCAAACCCGGTTGTCAGGCGGACTTTCGCCACTTTACGAAGCGCAGAGTTCGGTTTTTTCGGTGTTGTTGTATACACACGTGTACAAACACCGCGCACCTGAGGGCTTTGCTTCAGGGCTTTGTTCTTTTTCGACTTCATCGCTTTTTTACCGCCGACAGCGCGGGGTTTGCGAATGAGTTGTTGAATGGTTGGCATCCTCGCCTTCTCCTTAAAATCTTTATCCAAAAAGGATGTGTCTAAACATAAAGCGAGCGCAGCGAAAGATCCTTAAGGTTATACGGCGGACCTCTATTTGCTGCGCTTCTCACCTGCCCAATACGGCGCTGTATTCCCCACATGGCCGTAAAAAAACAGGCGACTCACTTGCTTTTTAAAATCAAGACCTTATCAGCTTTCTCATTTTCCAACAGCCGGGAGGGTTAAGCGGCCATGAAAAGAAGAAATTCTCACAAGTCCCTTGATTTCGCGCGCACTATATGGCGGGAGCGCCAAAGCGTCAAGGGTTTTTTTACTTGGATATTGGACACTGGATATTGGATATTAGATAATTGATTTTAAAAAGAAAAAAGGCCGCATTAAGCGGCCTCTTCCAACATCTAATATCCAACATCCAATCAGCCATTCGCTGCTTCGGCAACATCATCTTCAGCAGCAGGCTCATCATTGGCCACGCCGGCAGCTTCCGCCGCCAGGGCTTCCGCCTGTTGTTGGGCCGCCAGCGCAATCGCATCGCGGTCGGCAGCAACTTTCCGGACTTTATTCACGTAAGAGCCTGTTCCCGCCGGGATCAGACGGCCGACAATCACGTTCTCCTTCAATCCGCCCAGGCCGTCGGTCTTGCCCGACACCGCGGCTTCGGTCAGCACGCGGGTGGTTTCCTGGAACGAGGCCGCCGAGATGAACGAGCGGGTTTGCAGCGAGGCCTTGGTGGTCCCCTGCAACACCGGCGCGC
>JANQIB010000100.1 GCA_028282385.1 Alphaproteobacteria bacterium | reverse complement strand
AGGCGCCTTGTCAATCGCGTCAACATCTTCGCCAGCGCCGTACTGCTTGGCAATCGCCGCCGTCAGCGTCGTCTTCCCATGGTCAACGTGACCAATCGTGCCGATATTCGCGTGCGGCTTATTCCGTTCAAACTTTTCCTTTGACATTTTTTAGTTCCTCTTTTGCGTTAGTAGTTTTCAATAGCTTCGCGTTTTTAGCCATCAGCCTTCACCGCATAGCGAAAACTGCCACGAATTCCAATGCTTTGATGTAGAAAAACAAAGGCCCGATGTCAACGGATTTTTCACAATAACCCTGTCACCCCGGAAAGCCCGGCAGGGCTTATCCGGGGTCTTTGCCGATAGACGTTTTGACGGATAAGATCCCGGATAAATGCTTCCGCCTTCGCCAAGGCTCCGGCGGACAAGGCGCATTTTCCGGGATGACAGACAAGATAAGTTGCTATTCCTTGGCCAGTTGCCAGCCAGCCAGTTGTTCTCTCCACTGCATCCGGTGTCTAGCTTTTCAAATTTAATTCAACCGGACTATCCCAAAGAATTTTTCCTGACTCATCGACACAGGTAAAAGAAACAGATTCTGCGCCTTGCACATAATCTCTAATAATAAGCCAGGCTGCTTTAACGCTCAGGCGCTTAATATCACCGCATCGAGCCTTATAAGGTGTATAAGAATCAAACGATTCCATAGAGCTCATTGAACCGGGCTCTACACCGGCTCTTCTAAACGCATCTGCAAGGAAAGAAGAGCCGCCTTTAATACATACTTCTTCAACTAAACGGCCCGCATTATCTTCAATAACCCGGTTTATACGAGATTGAGCCTTCATCCCCCCTAAAGCAATGTCGCCAAACTCTTGTAAACGTGCTGGATTTTTTCCTAGCGACCCCCTATGCATCGGAACACCCTTATTTATTTGCTATAATTTAAAATTATTAGGCTGGCAATAGCTTGTTGTCAACAGCTTCTCAGGACATCTCTACTATTCTTTAGCCAGTTGCCAGCCGATGTCGTGGCTGTCCTCTTCCATCAGCGCGCGCAGGACAAGCTGCTTGGTTTTGAGGGGCCGTGTGCCGGTCCCTAAATAGACAGAATTTTCTAAAGACAGCGCGGCCCCCTCAACCAAAAACCGGAAACCGGGGCCGCTTTTCAGGCGCAAGAGCGCTTGCATACCGTCCTGTACCAGCGAGACCAGAACACGCGGGTGGATATGAAAACGCGCGAGAATGCGGTGCGGACGGGCAATCCCGCCTGGACAGGTCAGGATCTCTTCGCCTTTTAAAGCAAAACCTTTTTGATCCAGCATAACCCGGCGGCGATGAAGAATGCCGTTCAAAGGGACATAGCCGTCATGACAGGCTTCAATTTCTGTCATATCGCCCTGGCTTTGCCGCTCGGCATGAATGCGGCCCGGCTTGTGAACAATCCGTCCGTCCTTATCAAACCGGCACGGATCACAATCATCAATTGTCAGTGTATTATGAGCCGGCGCCCCGCGCAGCGCGTCCTGCCAGTCCACCTCTGTCGGATGTGTTCCGCAATTGACAAAAATCCGCTCCCGCCCGTGTGAAAATTCAAACGCCAAAGGCGCGCTATGCGCGCCCGCATCATAAGGGCGTGGCGGCGGTGATCCGCAATCCATGATCAAAAGAGATTTCCCGGCGCTGATGCGTTCATAACCGCTTTGCGGCAGGGAATTCACCGCGCGGGCGCGAACCCCGCTCATCTGGAAAAGCTGCTGAACTGGTTTTTCATCCCCTTCCTGCACAGCCTGAAAGAGCGCAAATTTCTTATCGCCATGACGGAAAAACCGCAGCGCCGGAAGAGATTGCTCAAGACGGCGCTGAATGCTTTCCAGCGCGGGATAACCGCCCTGTTTCAAGGCGCCGCGCAAATCTACCAGGATTCTTAACGCTTCCTGCAGATCATCCGCATTGCGTGAGATATGCCCGCCATCGGCATGGAACTGCCCTTTATCATCAGCTCTCATTTCTTTTTCGAGCAGGTTGAGCGCGCATTCCAAATCGCGCTCACGACCTTCCAATGTCAGACCCGCATAGGCCAGCCCCTTAATCGCACTTAAAAAACCAACACCAAAAAGCGGACCGGGAAGCGAGCGGCTTAAATGACGAACCTGTTTGAGCAGGCTTTCAAAAAATTCTTCCTGAAAGGCATCACTCGCACTGTCTCCGAAGAAGTCATACGCCGCCATCCAGTTTGCAATCCGCCGCCCAAGAATATCCGGCCGCCAGCTTAACCGTTCCCAGTTTTGATGCGCGTCCATCCAGCTCTGGATCATCGCGCGGGCCGCCAGACGGCCCTGATCGCCACCCAGCGCACGCAGATCGTTCAACCAGTCAAAGCCATGCAGGTGACACAGCCATGTGTGTGATACATCTTTGGGATGCCAATCAGCATTATGCAGTTCAAGCTGATCGCCTTTGAATGAAAAAACCCCGCCATGGACGAGCCAGCGTCCTTTTTCAGCGTCTCCATCCCACAGCTCGCGCGGGACAAAAATAAATTCACGCGGCGCAGCAGCAGCCAAAGACACGCCCAAAGACCAGCGATAGAGAGAGGATTTACAGGCCAGGTGAGAAAGACTCCGGCGCATTTTGGCATTCAGCGCGCCCAGCATTACTGCCCCCGGATCGCGCGGATATTTTCCGCGTATTTGTCCGGCCCGCCGGTAAAGGTCGCCGTGCCGGCCACCAAAACATTCGCCCCGGCCGCAATGACTTTTTTGGCCGTGTCCGGATTAATGCCGCCATCAACTTCAAGATCAATGTCCCGGCCTGTCTGTTTTATTTTTTCCCGGATGGATGAAATTTTTCCTTCAAGCGGAATATAGCCCTGCCCGCCAAAACCCGGATTGACTGTCATCACCAAAACCAGGTCAACCAGATCCATGACATGATCGAGCACATCATCCGGCGTACCCGGGTTTAAAGACACGCCCGCTTTTTTCCCCAGCGCGCGGATGGTTTGCAGCGAGCGGTGCAGATGTGGCCCGGCCTCGGCATGGACGGTAATAATGTCCGACCCGGCCTTTGCAAAATCTTCGAGAAACGGATCGCACGGCGCGATCATCAAATGGACATCGAGCGGTTTTTCCGTGTGCGGGCGGATCGCTTTCACCACACCCGGCCCGATCGTAATATTCGGCACGAAATGCCCGTCCATCACATCAACATGGATATAATCCGCGCCGGCTTCATCAACGCGGCGAATTTCCGCGCCCAGATCGGCAAAATCGGCGGACAGAATAGACGGCGCTATTTTAACGGAATTGGTCATAGGGCTATGTTTTTGAAGAACAAAAGTGCGTCATACAACAGTGTAGCGCAAAGTTTTCCACAGGTCCAATCTTTTGCATATAAATAGATGTTATGACTATTTCTTGCGCAAGCGGGAGACAAAAAACCCGTCCATTCCGCCATTCAAGCTGAGATGATAGGGCAGGATGCGCAGATCACCTTCCGGCGTCAGGAGCGGCTCTAACGCGAAATCCTCTTCCCCGGCAAAGGACAAGCGCTGAAAATCAGGATGGCCGGCCAGGAAGTTGTCGATTTGATATTCACCCTCTTCTTTTAAAAGCGAGCAGGTGCAATACATCAACGTCCCGCCTGGTTTTAAAATCTCCGCTGCGTGATTTAACAGACTTTGCTGCACACCGGCCAGGCTCTGCAGATCTTTTTCTTCTTTTAAGTGAAGCAAATCAGGATGACGACGGATCGTCCCGCTCGCCGTGCAAGGCGCATCGAGCAGAATAAGATCCGGCGGCTGCGGAGGAATCCATTCCGCGCCATCGGCAATGACGCATTCAACATTGTCTGTCAGTTTCATCCGCGCGAGGTTTTCATGCACGAGTTTTGTGCGCGCCGGGGAACGGTCCACAGCAATCACCTGCGCGCCAGCAGCAGCAAGCTGCATAGTTTTCCCGCCGGGCGCGGCGCATAAATCAATCACATATTTATCCTGAAGATCACCGAGCAAATTCACCGGCAAAGCCGCCGCCGCATCCTGCACCCACCAGGAACCGGTCTCATAGCCAGCCAGATCCTGCACACGTCCGCCCTGCATCCGGCGCAATGATCCGGTGGGCAAGGCCACTGCCTCTAATGCGCCTTCCCACATTTTGAGCTCGCCCTTATGTTTGACAGTAATATCGAGCGGTGCTTCAGACAGAAGAGCTTGCGCAATCTGCGCGGTTTCAGACAGGCCATATTGTTCAATCCAGCGCGAGAGCAGCCAGTGCGGAATATTAGTCTGAACGGGATCAAGGTTTTTGAGCCATTCGCGACCCTCAGCCTGCATCCGGCGGAGTACCGCATTCACAAAACCTTTCTGTTTTACATGCCCCAACCGCTCGGCCAGTGTGACGGATGTATCAATGGCCGCATGATCGGCCACATCCATAAAAAACAGTTGTGCCATGCCAAGATAAAGAATGTGCCGGATGGTTTCAGGCCGCGGGTTTTGCCCCTTATCCAGTGCGCGGGTTATTAGCTCATCCATCTGCCCTTTATGACGTAAAATGATAGACACGATCATCCGGCAAAAGGCCCGGTCACGTTGCTCCAAAACGCTATATTCCCGTGTGCGCTCCAGCGCGATATCCAGAAATTGTTTTTTAACAAGAACCGCATCAATCAGAATCAGCGCTGCGTTTCTTGCATCAAGTCCGTCAGAGAGTGGAAGTTCTTCGGGAGCCGAATGTGTCATGCCCGTTCTTTATTGCTTTCCTGATCGCGCTCTTGATCCATGAGCTGTTGTTCATAGTCGCAGCACCAGCAGATCAAAACCGTGTAAAGACGGCGGACAAGTTCAGGATCAAGATTTTGTTTTTCAGCGCGGGCCGCGCAGCGCTCCCGCACTTCCTCCACCCGGTCTTCCAGAACCGCCGGAATGCCGCGTGCATTTTTCAATGCGGCAACCTCTTCGACAATCCCGAGACGGCGGGCGAGCAAATCGACAATCAGGTCATCAATCTCGTCAATGCGTTTGCGGTAAGGATTGAGAACGTCCATAGGTCTTTTCATACTGCTTTGGTTTATATATTCTATTTGTATGACTGATGAGCCAAAAAGTCCAGAAAAGGACGGTAAAAAACCCGAAGAGACAGCGGATAAATCGGCTAAAAACAAGCCTGAAGAGATTGGCGGGCGCGGCGGGCTTGATCCCGTCCGCTACGGCGACTGGGAAGTCGGCGGCAAATGCGTGGATTTTTAGGCCGCAAGATCAATC
>JANQIB010000099.1 GCA_028282385.1 Alphaproteobacteria bacterium | reverse complement strand
TCCGAAAGCAAGGTTTCGGCGCATTACACGATTGATGAAGATGGGACAATTTATAAGCATGTCGATGAAGACAAGCGCGCCTGGCATGCCGGTGCATCTTTCTGGAAAGATGTTCAGGGATTAAACAACGCTTCGATCGGAATTGAGATTGTTAATCCGGGACATGAATTTGGATATCGTAGCTTTCCGCAGCAGCAGATTGAATCTGTTATAAAATTATCCCAGGAGATAATAAAACGATACGATCTTGATCAAAAAAATGTGCTTGCGCATAGTGATCTTGCGCCATCCCGGAAAGAAGATCCGGGGGAATTCTTTCCGTGGAAGATGTTGGCTGAAAACGGGGTCGGAGTCTGGCCGGATCCTTCCGATGACGATGCGGTGAAAGCGGCGGCGATCATTACTCAAAGCGCGCTGCATGATCTGGGCTATGATCCGCGCTGTAAATTTAAGGATAAGCTCATCGCCTTTCAGCGCCATTTCGTACCTGAAGTCTTTGAAACAGCTGAAGAGGGCACGGAGACCGGCCTGACAAAAACGCGGCTTTATGCCCTGCTTAGTGAGCATTTTATTGCGCCAGCAAGCCTGCCTGTGATATAAAACCCCATATTCCAGACAAGACCGGATGGCTGCTCTGCTGGTTTTCAGCAGTGAGGAAAGTCCGGGCTTTACGGGAACACGGCGCCGGGTAACGCCCGGATCCGCCTTCGCAGCAGAGCTGCTACGGCGCGATAAACTTGCCTTGCGCAAATGCTTGTCGCGCTGTAGCCCGTAAGGGCGAAAGCGGAATGGAAAGTGCCACAGAAAACAAACCGCCTCTTTGAGGTAAGGGTGAAAAGGTGCGGTAAGAGCGCACCGCGTCTGCGGTAACGTAGATGGCATGGTAAACCCCGCCGCGAAGCAAGACCAAATAGGGGCTGCGCGCATTTTTAAAATGCAGGGGCGTTCCCGCGCCGAGCAGTCCGGGTAGGTTGCTAGAGCTCTTTGGTAACAAAGGGCCCAGATGAATAGCCATCCCTTTCCTTTGGAAAGGACAGAACCCGGCTTACAGGTTTTGTCTGGATTTCGAAAAACCGCCTAAGGTATTGACCTTAGGCGGTTTTTTCGTCCCCACACCTGCTTTGAGTGTCCTTTTTTATTTCACGGAAAATTGGCGAACGCTTGTGAAAACATCATAAGGTTTGCCAAAGATCGCTGTCTGGTGCGCAGACCAGGCAATTGTGCCCAGATACAGTCCGCCATTTAAAGCCAGGGCGATCATCATAAGTGTCATTAACATAGTTTTTTCCCCACACAGATAAAAACGCTTGTTTAAGATGAGCCTATATTTGCCATAATAATATTGGGCCGTCAAGAGGTTTTTGTAAATTTTTTCAATAAAATCAGTGACTTATAAAAATCTCAAGAAAAACTTATGTTTTACATAAGTTTTAAAAAGAGGTCATATCTTGTCTTTGTAGCAGGCGGCAGCGTTTTGAGGGGAATAGGCAGCAAAACCAAACTTTTCTGTGTATCAATCCCACGCAGGGCGCCAAGGTAAATTGACGCTCCATGAATTTCCATGATATCCCATAAATATCCATGATCTTCCGTTTTGTATGAAAACGGTTGGTCGGGCGCGTATTTCTGTTTCGCCGGGCATCCGGCGTGCTTTGCAAAGCTTATTGGGAAAAGGTGAAAGAGCCGGGAATGGCTTTATTTCTCTCAACATATATCAACCGCGTGGACAAAAAGGGCCGTGTCTCCGTGCCGGCGTCCTTTCGCACGGCTTTGGCCGGTCAGACTTTTCAGGGCGTTGTGCTGTTTAAATCGCATAACCATCCCGCGCTGGAAGGCTTTGGCTGGGCCGCGATGGAAGAAATTTCCCGCCGTATGGACCATTTCGACTTGTTCTCCGATGCGCAGGATGATCTGGCGACCGCTGTGTTCGGCGCAGCCATGCAGCTTCCCTTTGACGGGGACGGGCGGATTATTTTACCGGAACAGCTGATTGAATTTTCAGGCCTCAAAGATCAGGCCGCTTTTGTCGGGCTGGGCACAAAGTTTCAGATCTGGGATCCGGGCGCGCTTGAAAAACGTCAAACCGAAGCGCGCAAAAGCGTTAAAGACCAAAAGCTCACTCTTCCAAAAGAAGGGGGCGCGTCATGAGTCATATTCCCGTGATGTTAAAGGAGGTTCTTGAAACGCTGTCCCCCAAAGCCGGTGAGGTTTATGTCGACGGGACATTCGGCGCTGGCGGTTATTCACGCGCTTTCCTGGAAAATGCAGACTGCACGGTGATCGCCATTGACCGCGATCCGGACGCTAAAAATCGCGCTGAAGATTTTAAGGAAGAATTCGGCCCGCGGTTTATTTTTATCGAAGGATGTTTTGGGGATGCGCTGGAACTTGTGACCGCGGCAGGGTTTGAAAAAGTTGACGGTTTTGTTCTCGATGTCGGCGTGTCCTCTTTTCAAATCGATGATGCCGCGCGTGGCTTTTCCTTCCGCTTTGAAGGCCCGCTTGATATGCGCATGTCTAAAGATGGTAAGAGCGCAGCGGATATCGTCAACAACTATGAGGAACGCGACCTGGCTGATCTGATCTGGCGCTACGGGGATGAGCGGAGGTCCCGCCAGATTGCCGCGCGCATTGTCAAAGAACGTGAAGAAACGCCGATTGAAACCACGCAACATCTGGCCGAGATTATCCGCGCGGTCGTTCCCAGGTCTTTTAAAGATAAAAGCGATCCGGCCACACGCACTTTTCAGGCGCTGCGTATTGCGGTCAATGATGAACTTGGTGAACTTGAACGTGCGCTTGATGCGGCTGAAAAACTTTTAAATTCCGGCGGCCGCCTGGTCGTTGTTTCCTTCCATTCTCTTGAGGATGGACTTGTCAAAACCTTTCTCTATGAACGCGCCGGGCGCTCCCCGTCCGGCTCCCGTCACCTGCCGGATGCCGGCCCCTCCAAATCTCAAACCTTTTCTCTTTCTCCCAAAAAAGCATTAAAGCCTTCCTCTTCTGAAGAAGCGCAAAACCCCCGGGCCCGCTCGGCAAAACTTCGCGGTGCGATCCGTCTTGACCAGGAGGGCAATGCATGAGGCTCTTCCGGATTTCAAACTTTATTTATGCAGGCCTGACCGCTTTACTCGCTGTGCTTTTATTCTGGACGTCGCAAAATGTACAGCATGCGGAAAACGACCTTGATGAGATCAGTTCAAAGCTCCGCGCTGAGCAGGATTCCCTGCATGTTCTGGAAGCGGAGTGGTTTTACCTAACGCGTCCGCAGCGCCTGGAACAGCTTGCCAGGGATACGCTTGATATGACGGCGCCGGCAGCCGGTGAATTGAGCGATGATCCAGGCTCTGTTCCCAAGCAGGTTAAGCCTGTTCTGCCCGGCATTAAACCGGCATTTTATCAGGTGAAAACGCCTGTGCCTCAAAAGAAAGAAGTCCAGCCCATTGTGAATGACCGGGCACGTTTTGACTCTTTGATTGGCACACTGGCCGAGGAAGGCGGTGAGGAATGAAGCCGACCCTGCGCCGCAAAGTTTATATGACGGGAAGCCGGTCCGGCGCGCTAGATATGGCGCGCGGCCGCCTTGTGATTATTAGCGCCGTCTTTGTCATTTTATATATCGTGCTGATGGTGCGTGCGTTCGACTTAAGCGTCCTTCAGGGGTATCTGCAAAACCCCGAGGAGCGTTTGGCGCGCCAGGAAAAAAGAGCAACCGGTCTGCAAACAACGCTTCGCGGTGATATTGTTGACCGGAACGGGGTTATCCTGGCGCGCACAATAAAAACAACCTCGCTTTATGCTGATCCGAAAATGATCAGTAGCGCCGAAGAGGCTGCGAGAGGTTTGCACAAGGTCTTTCCCGACCTGACTTACGGGGACCTTCTTCAAAAACTGCAAAGCGATGGGCGCTTTGTCTGGGTGAAGCGTAATATTACGCCTGAAGATCATTACAAAATTCTGCAGCTTGGTTATCCGGGGCTGAATTTTAAAACTGAAACACGCCGGGTTTATCCGCACGGCAATCTTGCCGCGCATCTTTTGGGATATACGAATGTCGACGGCAAAGGTTTGGCCGGACTTGAAAATTCTTTTGAGAGTTATCTGCAAACAACGAATACACCGCTTCGCTTAACCGTGGATACGCGCATTCAGCATGTGCTGCGGAAGTCCCTGGGCGCGGCGGTGTCAAAGCATCAGGCTATCGGGGGCGCCGGAATCGTGATGGATGTGACAAACGGCGAGGTGATTGCGGCGGTCTCGATGCCTGACTTTGATCCGCATAAGGCAGGCAGTGAAAAAGACGATAAAAAATTTAACCGCTACAGTCTTGGGGTGTATGAGCCGGGCTCGACTTTCAAGATTTTTTCAACCGCGGCGCTGCTTGAAATTGTCAGTAATTCATTAAGCCAGACATTTGATGCGCGCAATCCGATTGAGGTCGGGCGTTTTACAATCAATGACTATCATGCGGAAAAACGTATTCTAAGTCTGCCCGAAGTCTTTATGCATTCCTCCAATATCGGTTCTGCCTTGATGGGGGAAAAGGTCGGAACGGAGCGACTGAAAAGCTTTTATAAGGATCTTGGTTTGCTGGATGCGGGGGAAGCAGAGCTTCCGGAAAAAGGCCGTCCGCTTGTGCCTGATCCGTGGCGGGATGTGAATACACTTACCGCGT
>JANQIB010000075.1 GCA_028282385.1 Alphaproteobacteria bacterium | reverse complement strand
GACCTGACCGACCCGGCGCCGGCGACAACCTTCTCGCACCTTGATGCGACAACGGTTCTGTCCCGTCAGATTGCAGAGCTCGGAATTTACCCGGCGGTTGACCCGCTTGATTCAACCTCGCGTATTCTTGACCCGCGTGTTGTTGGGGAAGAGCATTATAAATGCGCTGCCGATGTTCAGAAAACGCTTCAGACCTATAAAGCGCTGCAGGACATTATCGCGATCCTCGGGATGGATGAACTCTCCGAAGAAGATAAACTGGTTGTGGCCAGAGCCCGGAAAATTCAGCGCTTCCTGTCACAGCCCTTCCACGTGGCCGAGGTCTTTACCGGCACACCGGGGACTTTTGTGCAGCTTGAAGACACGATCAAAGGCTTCCGTGCAATTGTTGACGGCAAGTACGACCACCTCCCCGAAGCAGCCTTCTATATGTGCGGTACAATTGAGGAAGTCGAAGCCAAAGCCAAGAAAATGGCAGCCGAAGCTGCGTAAGGATGGAGTGAATGTCAGAGGACAACACATTCAATTTTGAACTGGTTTCACCCGAACGCATTCTGGCATCCGAGCCGGCGTGGCAGGTGACGATCCCGGGTGAAGGCGGGACGCTGGGCGTACGTAAAGGACATGCGTCTTTTGTTGTGTCGATCAAGCCGGGCGTGGTTGAGGTTTTGAAATCCGAAAATGGCGAGGCCGATAAAATTTTTATCGCCGGCGGGTTTGCCGATGTCTCTGCGGAAAACGTGACCGTGCTGGCCGAAGAAGCCATTAACGTCAATGATCTCGATAAAGAATCGCTCGCGCAGGAGCTCCAGAACCTGAACGAAGATCTGGAGCGCGCTGAAAATGAGGGTGAAAAAGCGAAGATTGTATTTGAAATCGGGATTGTAAAAGAAAAGCTCAGTGCCTGAATTTAATGAAGAAAAACAAAAAGAATTTAAAACATATATTAAATTTAGCCTCTAATCTTGACCGAGATGTTTACGTTAGCAAAATTCGTGCTCCCGGCTTTGGCCTTTTTGTTTCAATGATTGGTTTAAAATATGGATATGACACGGGTTCGTATCTTATGGGAGTATCATCATTGGCTCTTGCTTTTGGTTGTGTTGCCAGAGGAGTATATGTTGTCAGGCGGTCTTTCCAAACAATTTTTGATGATTATCAGCCCACTCAAAATAGTATAGATAGAGCAGAAGAGCTTCTTAAACCTCGTATTTCTCGATAAAAGACCATCTGGCTTAAGCCGCTTTAAACACTTTCTCATGTAAATCGGTAAATTCACCAAGCGCGTTTTCACGCGCGGTGCCGTTGAGTTCGATCACCGGGCGAATGCCGCGAATTGTATTGGACAGGAAAATTTTATCAGCTTGTTCAAGGCGCTCCGGTGTTATGATGTCTTCTTTGGCACTGTAATCCCGGATCAGATAACGCCGGGAAATACTATCCAGAATGCCGTCTTCCAGCCGCGGTGTAATGATGTTCGTGCCTTCCACAATAAAAAGAGAAGAGGTCGAGGCGCAGGCAATATTGCCGTTTGTGTTGGTCAGGATGGGCTCATTCCCGCCTTTTGCGCGGGCATCCTGCATGGCGGCAAAGGCGCGTGTATAATCCAGTTTTTTGCAATTCTCCAGTTTACACCCGGCTATCCGTGGATAATCCGAAATTACCCAGGCTTTAATGAGCTCCTGGTTGTCCGGCCTGCGGGTGCGCGAACAGCTAAAGGAAATGGTCGGGGTTTCCGGTGTGCCAAGAAAATCTTTCAGGACACCCCCGGTGATTTGTGTGCGGACACGCGCATAGTGATCCTGATTAATACCGTTTTCTTTTAAAAGGTGCTGCGCAATTTCAACAAAATCGTCAAAACCGATGGGAAACGCTGTGCGCAGAACGGTTTTACAGTCCCGGACCAGACGGTCGTAATGCTCGCGCGCGGCAACGAGCGTTCCGTTCACCGCCAGCATGGAATCAAACACGCCATTGGCACGTAAGAATCCGCTATCATCATGCAGGATACGCGGGACATTCTTATCGACAAACTCACCATTCAGCCAGATTTTTGTGATCATATGCGCCGCGCCTCTTTTTCTGCGCCCCACATATCGGTCAGCATCAGGAAGTTGCGCATGATATCAAGCCCGCTTTCGGTCAGAATAGATTCCGGGTGAAACTGAACGCCGTAAACCGGGTGGGTTTTATGCGCAAAAGCCATCGGGATGCGGTCTTCGGTTTGCGCCGTGATTTCAAGCTCTGTATCTGCGTTCATCTGGGCAATCAGGGAGTGGTAACGCGCGCCTTCAAGCGGGTTAGGCAGGCCCATGAAAAGCCCCTCACCGTTATGCTCAATCATTGAGGTGTCCCCATGTACCGGCTCAGGTGCGCGGATGGTTTGTCCGCCATAGATCTCGCCGATACATTGATGGCCAAGGCAGACGCCAAGGATTGGCAGGCGCGGTCCCAGGTGCCTGATAATATCCATGCAGACCCCGCTTTCGGCAGGTGTGCACGGGCCGGGGGAGAGAATAATGCCGCTTGGCATATCCTCAATAATCTCGCCGAGCGTGATGGCATCATTCCGCAGAACCCGTGTTTCCCAGCCGAGATGGCGCACATAACGCGCGAGGTTATGAACAAAAGAGTCGTAATTATCAATCAGCAGGATCATGCAGCGCTCTTTTTATTTGTTACTGTTTTGTTCTGCCCAAAGCTTTCAAAGAGCTTCTCTGCTTTTAAAAGCGTTTCATTCAGCTCATCATTTGGATCGGACTTGGCGGTAATGCCACCGCCGGTCTGGATCTGGGCGTTTTGTCCGTCATAAATAATCGTACGGATCATAATATTGAGATCCATGGAATCATTTAACCCGATCATACCCATGGCGCCGCACCATGGGCCGCGCCGTTCTGGTTCCAGCTCTTCAATGATTTCCATCGCACGGACTTTCGGTGCGCCGGAGATTGAGCCGCCCGGAAAACAGGCTTCAATCAGATCGCAAAGCGTTTTATCCGCGCGAAGCTCGCCAATAACCACAGAGACAAGGTGATGAATATTTTCATAGGTTTCAATGCCGCAGAGCGTTGGCACATCGATGGAAAAATCGGCGCAGACCCTGGAAAGATCATTGCGTAAGAGGTCAACAATCATCGCGTTTTCGGCACGGTTTTTGACTGAGTTTTGCAGCTCCATCGGCAGATGATCTGTGCTCATTGTGCCTTTCACCGGGCGGGTTTCAGCTTTGTTTTCAGACAGTTTTAAAAACCGTTCAGGCGAGGCGCTGGCCAGTTTCAGATCACTAAAATTCATATAACCAGCAAACGGCGCCGGGTTAATCTCACGCAAATTCAGATAATGCGCGTAATGATCAAACTCTTTAGGGAGTTTTGCGGTAAAGCGTCGTGACAAACAGGCCTGATAAATATCGCCCGCATAGATATACTCAATCACTTTCCGGATATCCTGACGATACTCGGCATCTCCACGCGAAGGGGCCCAGTTGATAAAGCTGTCAGGAGGTTTATATGTTCCCGGAGCCGGAGCATTCAGGATTTTTTCTGTCAACCTTGTGTGAACCTTGCTAGCTTCCAATTTTGTTTCCGCGCAGATATAAAAAAAGGTCTCGCCAGTTTGATGGTCATGCCGGATGACCTGTCCGTAAAAACCGATAATCATATCAGGTATGTTTTCATTATCTGTGGCAATAGCAGGAAGGTTTTCAATGTTGCGGGCAAGGTCGTAACCGAAATAACCGGCGGCCCCGGCCTGGAAATAATTTTCTTTATCAAAGCCGCTCATACTATTTTTAAAATCGTTCAGGCGCCGCTGTAAAACCCGGAACGGGTTTTCTTTAACTGTTTTCACCTCGGCGCCCTGTGACAGGGTCACAACACCGTTTTTACTTTCAATCGTTTCAAACGGGCTCAGGCAGATAAAACTGTTCTGGCCGGTTTCAGGATTTGTCTGCGCGCTGTCGAAAAACAGGCTGTAAGGTGCATTTGAAAAAGGTGAAAAAGCCCGTGCAGGATCAAAGGCAATATCTTCGTCCCACTTAAAGCTGTAAATCCTGCGTCTCTTTCCCCACAAAGACATGGCGGTTTTATGCGCTTTTCAGCGGATTTAAGCAAGGAAATTCTGAATTTCTTCTGAAGCTTCGGCCAGCCCTATTTTCTGCGGGATGACGGTTTCCGGAAAAGCGCTGAGCAGGCGCGAGGGCAGGCGGGAATCCAGCATCACGAAAACGCCCTTATCCCCGGCCCGGCGGATCAGGCGGCCAAAGGCCTGTTTGAGCTTCAGCCGCGCAATCATATCATCATAGTTTTTCCCGCCCAGGGCGTTGCGTCTTGCGCGGTGCAATATATTGGGGCGTGGCCACGGCACACGGTCAAAAACAATCAGGCGCAGCGACTCTCCCGGTACATCAACGCCGTCGCGCACCGCATCGGTGCCAAGCAGGCAGGCATGCAGGTCATCCTTAAAAATATCGACCAGTGTACCGTTGTCCATCGCGTCAATATGCTGGGCGTAAAGCGTAAGATCGCGTTCTTCAAGCGGACCGGCAATCTTATCATGCACGGCTTTTAAACGGTTGATGGCCGTAAACAAACCAAGCGCGCCGCCGCCGGATGATTCAAAGAGTGTCTTATACGCCGCCGCGACCTGGTCGGGATCATCGCGATTTACATCATTGATAATAATCAGCCGTGTTTGCGCAGCGTAAGCAAAAGGTGAGGGGAAGCTTTCCGCGTGAATATCTGCCGGTAGGGCGGCAAGTCCGGTCCGTTGCTGTGCTTTTTGCCAGCTATCGGGCGCATCAGGATTATCCCGCAATGTTGCTGACGTGACCGCTACACCTTGAGCGTGAGGCTTCAGGCTTTCAGCGAAAGGGATCATCGGGTCGATATAATGACGTAGATAGCCGATATCGACCGTTCTGCCGTCAATGCGCGTAATTTCAAACCAGCTGACAAAATCCGGATTTTCATGTCCGCTCATCAAGTCATCCAAAAGGGAAATCCATGCTTTCAGATTTAACAGCCGTGTATTCATCGAATTGCAGACCGCTTCAATGCGGCGTTTTGTATCCGGATCAAGTGTCGCGGCTTGCTCAGCCAGTTTTTTGGTTAAAAGCCGGATTAGTTTTTCCATCGGCTGTGCAATATCCTGAATAGCTTTTTGCAGGCTCTGCGCCTTTGGCATCAGGCTTGGCTCAATCGGATAGACATCAGTTTCAAGGGAATAACCGGCATTTTTATCCGGCGAGCGCGCAAAGACCTGCGCATAAACGCCAAGGATAAAATCTTCACACGGGCCGCGCGGATGACTTTCTTTCAGGCGGGTCGTCCAGCCATCCCCGGTTAAGGCGCGGGCAT
>JANQIB010000069.1 GCA_028282385.1 Alphaproteobacteria bacterium | reverse complement strand
GAAAAAATTATAAACCCTCACCCACTCGGCTATATCGCAGCCAAGCTGCGAAGCCTCGTTGCCCTCTCCCTTAGGGAGAGGTAATAATATAAACTATTGTGTATGCGATGATTGTAGATCTTATTATTTTTCTCAAACGGTATCTGCTTTTCAGGTTTTTGTTTTTTTATGGCGGCGCGTTTCTTCTCGGCCTGATCGGCGCCTTCGCCATGCCCCCAACAAGTGTCTGGCCGCTTATCTTTATTTCCCTCAGCGGTTTTTATGCCCTTTACAGTTTTCAAACCGCTCCGGGACGATCTTTCTGGCTTGGTTTTTTTTACGGGCTTGGATATTTCGTCACCGGCCTGTGGTGGATTGGAAACGCCCTGCTTGTCGAAGGAAATGAGTTTGCATGGGTCTGGCCTATTTCAGTGATCGGACTTCCAACCCTTCTCAGCCTGTTTACGGCCACAGCAATTGCCTGCGCCTGTGTTCTTGCATCACCACAAAGCCTTCGCGGTTTTTTTGCTTTTGTCGGTTGCCTTGCTTTATCCGAATGGGTCCGCGGCCATATCTTCACAGGCTTTCCCTGGAACCTTTACGGCTATAGCTGGGCAGAAAATATAAGCCTCATTCAGACCGCCGGCCTTTTCGGCAGTTATGGGTTAACTCTCCTGACAATTCTATGGGCAAGCACAATTGGCTTTTTGGCTGTCAGTTCGCTTCAATTAAAAAATAAAATTCTCTTCGCCCTTGGCATCGCGGCAACGTTTAGTCTTTGCCTCATCTATGGAACAAATAGATTAAACAGTGCCCCGACAATTTACCGCGCGGATACAGCTATTCACATTATTCAGCCAAACATTCCGCAGGCAGAAAAATGGAAAGCGGAAAACCTTATTGGTAATTTTGAAAAACATATTGAATTGTCGAGATACAATGTGAAAGACGTGCCTGCAGAGGTTCGCACGGCGGAAAATCATATTGTCATATGGCCTGAAACGGCAATCGCCCCTGTTCTTGCCGAAAGCCAGGCCGCCCGCGAACAAATCAGCAATATGCTCTCAACCTATCCGAGGAATGCCAAACTTTTAAGTGGTGCCCTTTTAAGACAAATGCAGGATCAGCAGCAACAATATACAAACTCACTTGTTGCTCTGGACACGCAGGGCGCGCTCGACCCGATCTATCACAAATCACATCTTGTGCCGTTTGGAGAGTTTATTCCGTTTCAGGATTATATCCCGATTAAACCCGTAACCCAGTTTCAGGGATTTGAGCGCGGCAACGGTCCTGAAAGTTTTTTTATTGAAAACATCCCTGCTTTCAGCCCACTCATTTGCTATGAAATTATCTTCCCCGGCCAGATGACAGAAAACAAAATGCGCGCAACGTGGCTTGTCACAATTACCAATGACGCCTGGTATGGAGACAGCGCAGGACCTCGCCAACATTTTGTACACAGTATTTTTCGCGCCGTAGAAGAAGGACTCCCGGTTGTACGCTCTGCAAATACCGGGATTTCAGGTTTAGTCGATGCGTACGGCCGAACGCTTAAAAAATCAACCTTAAATCAAAACTGGACCACTCAAGTTCTGCTCCCCTATCCCGCTGAAAAACAAACAGTTTTTTCAAAGATGGGAAATTATTTGTTCTTCTCTTTATGCGCCCTATTTATCTCCCTGTCATGGATAACGCGCGCGCACAAACCTTAATCAACAAAGCATAACGCTTAAGTATAGGAATAGAATTCCTGCTTGCACGCCATCGTATGTGCTGGTAGTTTTCGTATTATCTCAAATGGCTTGGTATCCAAGTTTAGGTTTAATGTGTGAGGAATAAGTATGACTGGCCACCCTAGTCCTATGAAAAAATCCAAAAAAATGAGCACAAATAAAAAAGGAAAAGCAGGCTCGCTCGACGAGCATATCGGATCCAGACTTAAGCAGAGGCGTTCATTACTTGGTATGACCCAAGAAAACCTTGCCGAGTCTGTCGGGATCACCTTCCAGCAAATACAAAAATATGAAAACGGGGCCAACCGGATTAGTGCCGGACGGCTTTTTGAATTCAGTAAAATATTGAACATCCCTATCGGATTCTTCTTCGAAAACTATCTTGGCCAACAAAATGCCGCCATGGGTCTGTCCGATAATGAACAGGATCCGCTCTCACCCGATCCTCTGGTCAAAAAAGATGTTTTACAGGAAAAAGAAACGCTAGAGCTCATCCGCGTTTATTATTCGATTAAAAGCCCCAAACTGCGTAAAGACCTCTTCAGCTTTGTCAAAAGCATGGCCGAAAACCTGAAAGCGCAGGATAAATAAATCCCACCTAATACGAAATAATATAAGACTTGATTAGCAGGGCTTCTCAGGCTAGCTTTTCTGCTGGTTTTTACAAATAAAGAAAGTATGGATATGACGAACGCAGCAGCAGCTCTTACATCATCACAAGAGGATCAGGCTCCTATGGCAAACTCACTTAAAGATTACGTGTTTACAAGCGAATCCGTATCTGAAGGTCATCCGGATAAAGTCTGTGATCAGATTTCGGATGCCATCGTTGATGAATATATGAAGCGTGACCCTTATTCGCGCTGCGCGGTTGAAACGGCAACTACGACAAATTATGTCGGCATTATCGGTGAATGCCGCGGCCCGGCAGAAGTCGATCATGCCCTAATGGAACAGGTTGCACGCGATACCATAAAAAAAATCGGGTACGAACAACAAGATTTTCACTGGAAAGATGTTGAAATTGATGTCCGCGTTCACAGTCAGTCCGCTGACATTGCACAGGGCGTAGATGCAGATGGTAACGAAAAAGATGATGGCGCCGGCGATCAGGGGATTATGTTCGGTTATGCGTGCCGTGAGACAGACGCCCTTATGCCTGCAGCGATCCAGTACTCTCACGAAATCCTGCGCAAAATGGCCGAAGCCCGGCATAAAGGTGATCTCCCTTTAATCGAACCGGATTCAAAATCGCAGGTTTCTTTGGAATATAAGGATGGCATGCCGGTGCGTGCGACCTCTGTTGTTGTCTCAACCCAGCACGCCGAAAGCGCTTCTCAGGATGATGTCCGTGAAATGGTCCGTCCAATTGTTGAGAGTGTTCTGCCGCAGGGATGGATGTGCCCGGAAGATGAATTTTACGTCAATCCGACAGGCCGCTTTGTCATCGGTGGTCCGGTTGGTGATGCCGGCCTGACCGGACGCAAGATTATCGTCGACACTTATGGCGGTGCAGCGCCACATGGCGGCGGCGCATTCTCCGGGAAAGATTGCTCAAAAGTTGACCGGTCAGCTGCTTATGCCGCGCGTTATGTGGCTAAAAACATTGTCGCCGCAGACTATGCGGATAAATGTACAATCCAGCTGTCTTACGCAATCGGTGTATCCAAACCTATCTCCGTGTATGTGAATACGCACGGCACCGGGAAAGTGCCGGAGGCAAAACTGGTGGAAGCCATCGGCAAAACGATTGACCTTTCCCCGCGCGGCGTCCGCGAACACCTTCAGCTCAATAAGCCGATTTATGCCCGTACGGCAGCTTATGGTCATTTTGGCCGTGAACCGGAATCCGATGGCGGCTTTAGCTGGGAAAAGCTGGATCTCGTCAGCGCGCTTCAAAAAGAAATTGGCTGAGAATAAAATTTTCAAAGAAATTAAGCGTGTTTACGGTCGCCGTCACGGGCGGCCGTTAAGCGCATCTCGTCAAAATGCCTTTGAGGAGATTTATCCGCTCGTTGAAATACCGTTAGAGCTGTTAACGGAACAAGGTAACCTTGATCCATTTTCTTTATTCACCCCCCTCACCCGGTCCTCGCTTCGCTCGAACCACCCTCTCCCCCACGGGGAGAGGGAAGAGGCTGCGACAGCAGCCGAGGGTGAGGGGGAAAAAACCATTCTTGAAATCGGTTTTGGAAATGGGGAAAGACTGGCCGAAGCGATGCGGCGTGAGCCAGGAGCCAATTACATTGGCGCCGAACCTTTCCTGAATGGGATGACGGCGTTCTTGAAAAACATATCTACTTTCCCCTCCCTTGAGGGAGGGGATCAAGGGGAGGGTGTTGAATCTACAGAAAGTACTGAAAAATCCAACACCCCCTCCCTAACCCTCCCCCTGAAGGGGGAGGGAGAAATGTATATACCTCCAAACATCCGCGCTCTGATGGATGATGCGCTTTTGATTGTCAGGTCGCTGACTGATGAAAGCGTAGATGAGATTTATATCCTCAACCCGGATCCGTGGCATAAAAGCCGTCATCATAAACGCCGGATCGTCCGCGCCGAAACCCTGCCCGATTATCACCGCATCTTAAAACCTGGTGGAAAATTGATTATGACAACAGATGTCGTGCCGCTGGCCGACTGGATGCAAACGGAAACAGAAATTTTCGGTGAGTTTGACTGGACCGCAGAAACCCCCGCTGACTGGCAAAACCCGCCAAAAAACTGGATTCCAACCCGCTATGAGACCAAAAAAGCCAAGGGCGCCAGCAAGATGACCTACTTGGTTTATCAAAAGAAAGGCTTGCCAAAAGCGGCTTAACGCTCTATAACATCCACAAATACCCGGTGATTTGAACAGGGTGGGTCCCAAAAAGACCCGCCTTTTTTGTTACCGAAAAGAGGAGAATTATGAAACAAAGCCCGATTGAACAGCAGATTGAGGCCTTAGCGCGCCCGGTGGTTCAGGAGCTTGGTTTTGATATTGTCCAGATCCGCTTTCAAAGCGAGGTCTTGGAAATCCTGGCCGAAGACCCGAAAACGGGCAAGATCGGGATTGATGACTGCGCGGATGTCAGCCGGAAACTGGCCGCTCTTTTAGATGAAAAAGACCCGATCAAAAGCGCTTACAGGCTGGAAGTCGGCTCGCCAGGCATCGACAGACCCTTAACGCGCCCCGAAGATTTTACGCGCTATAGCGGGTTTGAAACAAAAATAGAACTGGACACACCGGGCGAAACAGGCCAAAAACGCTTTCGCGGGGTGCTGACAGGATTAAATGAGGGCCGCGCCACCCTCGAAACAGAAGACGGCGCAAAAGAATTTGAACTGGCCAATATCGCCAAAGCCCGCCTTGTGATGACGGATGAGTTGATGGAAGCCAGCAAAAACGGGGAAGTGCCCCGAAACATGAATTAAAAACGCGAAGGAGCGAAGAAACGAAAAGTCGCCGCGAAGCGGCTATAAAAAACCACAGATGAACACAGATACACACGGATTATATGCCCCGCTTTTATTCATCTGTGTTAATCCGTGTTCATCTGTGGTTAAAAAACAAAATGCCTGCGGCGCTATACCTTCGTGGCTTCGTGTTGAAAAATTTTAGATCCTTCGGGCACAAGGCCCTCAGGATGACAATAGAGAGAAAAAAGAAAGAAACGAGCAAAAGAGGACAAAATAATGGAATTGCTTCAGGTTTCAGATGCGGTCGCCCGCGAAAAGAATATCGACCGTGAAATTGTGATCACGGCCATGGAAGAGGCTATTCAAAAAGCCGGCCGCTCTAAATACGGCCATGACCATGATATCCGCGCCCAGATCGACCGCAAAAACGGTGACATTACACTGCGCCGCTACCGCGAAGTTGTCGAAGCTGTCGATGAAGAAGAAGAAATGAAACAGCTGACGCTGGATGAAGCCAAGCGCATCAAGCCGGATGCCGCTCTTGGGGAATTCCTGATTGACGACCTGCCGCCGCTGGATTTTGGACGTATCGCGGCGCAAACCGCCAAGCAGGTGATTGTTCAGAAAGTTCGCGAAGCAGAGCGCGAGCGTCAGTTCGAAGAATTTAAAGACCGCACCGGCGAGATCATTAACGGGATCGTTAAGCGTGTCGAATACGGCAATGTCACGATTGATATTGGCGGACGCGCCGAAGGGATGCTCCGCCGTGATGAATGCCTGCCGCGTGAACACCTGAAAAACGGTGAACGTGTTCGGGCCTACATTTATGATGTTCGTCAGGAACAGCGCGGACCGCAGATTTTCTTGTCTCGCACACATCCGGATTTCATGGCCAAGCTATTCGCGCAGGAAGTACCGGAAATTTATGACGGCATTATCGAGATTAAAGCTGTCGCCCGTGACCCCGGCTCCCGCGCAAAAATCGCCGTGCTGTCGCGCGATGGATCAATCGACCCGGTCGGTGCCTGTGTCGGGATGCGTGGATCCCGCGTTCAGGCCGTGGTCAATGAACTGCAAGGCGAAAAGATCGATATCATTCCATGGACTGAAGATATTGCCAGCTTCATGATCCAGGCGCTTGCCCCGGCTGTTGTCGCCAAGGTTGTTCTGGATGAAGAGCGCCAGCGGATGGATGTTGTCGTGCCGGAAGACCAGCCTTCCCTGGCGATTGGCCGGCGCGGTCAGAATGTGCGCCTCGCCTCCATGCTCTCAGGCTGGGATATCGACATTATGACCGAGGAAGAAGAAGCCAATAAACGGGCCGAAGAATTCAAATTCCGTTCAGAGCTCTTTATCGGTGCACTTGATGTCGATGACGTGATTGCACACTTGCTGATTGCTGAAGGTTTCCGCTCAATCGAGGAAATTGTTGAAACCCCGGTTGATGAACTCGCCGCCATTGAAGGCTTTGATGAAGATGTTGCCGCGGAGCTGATTAACCGGGCGAATGTCTGGCTGGAAGCCAAAGCAGAAGAGCTGAAAGAAAAACAAAAAGAACTTGGCCTGAAAGACGACCTGGTTGAGTTTGAAGGCCTGACGCCGGATCAGATTATCAGGCTTGGCGAAAACGAGGTGAAAACACTCGATGACCTTGCTGATCTTGCGACAGATGAACTGGTTGAAATTCTTGGCGAAGGCGCCCTGAAACTGGCCCAGGCAGAGGACATCATTATGCGCGCCCGGGCCCACTGGTTCGAAGATGAAGACACACAAGACGATAACACAGAGGAAGAAGGAGAAGCGCCTGCCGCTGACATTGCCAGTCATGGGTAAGGCCGCAAAACAGAATGAGCGAAAGTTCGGACAAAAAAGACGACAAGAAAAAAACCCTTTCGTTAAAGGGTGGTACGCTGAGCCTGAAAGGTGGCGCGCCTAAATCCCGTGGCTCCTCCGGAGGCGCGGGCACTGTCGTTGAAGTCCGCCGCCGGCGCTCTACTCCAAAAGATGCTCCTATGCCCTCGCCCAGCGGCACAGGAGGTTCCACCACAGACCGTCACCTGACAGATGAAGAGCGTGAAGCCCGCGCCCGCGCTTTAAAAACCGCCCTCTCCGGCCCGACTAAAAAAGCCGAACGCGACAGTGAAATCGGTAAAAAAGTAGAACATAAGCCGGAAAAAATAGACACAACAGGCATGAGCGAAGATGAAGCGCGCGCCGCCGAACTCGCCGAACTTCAGCGGATTGAAGCAGAAGAAGCCGCCCGCGCCGCCGAAGCAGATCGTGCCAACCAGTCACAATTCCAGAAAAGCGGTTTTGCCCGCAAGGAAGAAGAAGGGTCTTACCGCGACCGCCTGAAACGCGCACCGACCCGCGCGCCAAAAAATACAAACCGCCGCAATAGCGGCAAGATGACCGTCACACAGGTCCTCAACCAGGACTATGAACGTGACCGCTCCATGTCTTTGGCCGCGCAAAAACGTGCCCGCGACAAGGCCCGTAAAGCCGCAATGGGACCAAAAGAGCCGGCGCAAAAAGTTTACCGTGAAGTGACAATCCCTGAATTTATCACCGTGCAGGAACTGGCGGGCCGGATGACTGAACGCGGACCCGATGTCATCAAGGCCCTGATGAAAAACGGGATCATGGCCACCATTAACCAGACAATCGATGCCGACACGGCAGAGCTGATCGTGATGGAATTCGGCCATAAAATTAAACGTGTCTCTGAAGCCGATATTGAAGAAGGCTTATCCGGCCTGCCCGAAGATGATGACCCGTCAAAACTCGCCGCGCGCCCGCCTGTTGTCACTATTATGGGACATGTCGATCACGGAAAAACCTCTCTGCTTGATGCCATGCGCAAAACCGATGTTGTCTCCGGTGAGGCCGGCGGTATTACGCAACATATCGGGGCCTACCAGATTGAAAAAGACGGGCAGAAAATCACTTTCCTCGATACGCCGGGCCACGCCGCCTTTACCGAAATGCGGGCACGCGGGGCAAATGTAACGGATATCGTCATTATTGTGGTAGCCGCCAATGATTCCATCATGCCGCAAACGATCGAGGCGATTAACCACGCCAAGGCCGCCGAAGTTCCGATTATCGTCGCGATCAACAAGATCGACCTGCCTGACGCCAACCCGATGAAAGTGAAACAGGACCTTCTGACACACGAAGTGATTGTTGAAGAGATGGGCGGTGAAGTGCAGGCCATTGAAATTTCAGCCATGCAGAAAACAAACCTGGACAAGCTGGAAGAAGCAATCCTGCTTCAGTCAGAAGTTCTTGAGCTTCAGGCGAACCCGGACAAACAGGCCCAGGCTGTTGTGGTCGAGGCCAAAATGGAAACCGGGCGCGGCTCCGTGGCCACGGTTCTGGTTCAGAGCGGCACACTCAAAAAAGGTGACATTTTTGTTGTCGGCGCAGAGACAGGTCGTGTACGGACTTTGATCGACGATCAGGGCGCGCAGGTTGATGAGGCTGAGCCCGGCAAGCCGGTTGAGGTCCTTGGCCTGAATGGCACACCTGAAGCCGGGGATGTTCTGAATGTTGTCGATAGCGATGCCCGCGCACGTGAAATTACAGATTACCGTCAGCGCGTGAAACGTGAAAAACAAGCCGCTGCGACATCAACAGCCGGCAAATCCTTCGAAGATCTTCTGGCCGCTTCTAAAGAAGCCGGTGAAAAACAAATCCTGCCGGTTGTCATCAAGGCAGACGTCCATGGCTCTGTTGAAGCCATTATCGGCTCTCTTGAGAAAATGACCGAGGACAACGCAGAGATTGGTGTGCAGGTTCTACATAGCGGTGTCGGCGGAATTACCGAGTCAGACATTACACTCGCCAATGCCTCCGGCGCGCTTGTGATCGGCTTTAATGTCCGCGCCAATGCGCAGGCCCGTGAACAGGCCACGCGTGATGGCGTTGATATCCGTTATTACAACATCATCTACAACGTCATTGATGATGCCAAGGCGATCCTGTCCGGCATGCTCTCCCCGACCGAGCGCGAGGAATATCTCGGCCAGGCAGAAATCCGCCAGGTCTTCAACATTACCAAGGTTGGAAAAGTCGCCGGCTGTATGGTCACACTTGGAAACGTCAAACGCGGTGCGCGCGTACGCCTGCTGCGCGATGATGTTGTCATTCACGATAACGGCGTTCTCAAAACACTCAAACGTCACAAGGATGAAGTCAAAGAGGTCAAGGAAGGCATGGAATGCGGCATGGCCTTTGAAAATTACGATGACATCAAGGAAGGTGATATCATCGAATGCTTTGACGTGATCGAGGAAGCACGGCAACTGGATTAAAAAAGGAGTAAACTATGTCTTTATTAAAAGAAAACAGAGATAAAATTTTTGAATCTTTACGCAATACATTTGGCACAGCAGTTAAGTTTGACTGCGATGCAAACGGAAGACCCTACTATGAAACAGGTATTGGAACATTCATTCCTGACCACTCAAAATTCAGAGCAAAATGCAATGAAATTGCGAGCAAGGCTATTGGGCGTTCCATTACAGTTTTTTAACAGATGAAACACAAAACCGCGCATCAAGGGCCCTCGCAGCGCCAGCTTCGTGTTGGGGAGCATGTCCGCCATGTCATTGCCGAGTGCCTGACGCGCGGCCATTTCCATGATGAAATCCTTTTGGATGCAGGGAAAGTAACGGTGACTGAAGTCCGCATGTCCCCGGACCTGCGCAATGCAACGGCTTATGTCATGGCGCTCGGCGGACAGGATATGGAAGACATCCTCCCGGCGCTCAACCACAACGCCTCCGTCTTTCAAAAAGAGATTAACGCCAAGTCGGATTTAAAATTTACACCCAAGGTTAAATTCAAACTGGATGACAGTTTTGACAACGCACAGCGCCTTGAAGGAATCTTGAGCAACATCCACTACTCCGATCAGGAGTAATACAATGGGCCGGAGCAAAAAAGGCACCCCCATCCATGGATGGATTAATCTGAACAAACCTGCCGGTATCACCTCAACGCAGGCGCTTGGCATTGTGAAGCGCGCACTTAAACCACAAAAAGCCGGGCATGGTGGGACGCTCGACCCGCTGGCAAGTGGTGTCCTTCCGATTTGCCTTGGCGAAGCCACAAAAACGGTGAACTTTGCCATGGATGCAATGAAAACCTATAACTTCACTGTCACATGGGGAGAACAGCGCAGCACGGATGACAGCGAAGGTGATATCATTAAAACATCGGACAAACGCCCTGCCCTTGCCGATATTGAAACCATTCTGAAAGATTTTATCGGTGAGATTAAGCAGATCCCGCCGCAATTTTCAGCCGTCAAAATCGACGGAGAACGCGCTTATGATATCGCCCGCGACGGGGATGTTGCCGATATTCAGCCGCGCGGGGTTTATATCGAAAACCTGAAACCCCTCACCCTCCCCGCTCACGCGGGGCCCCTCCCTCTCCCTCAGGGAGA
>JANQIB010000061.1 GCA_028282385.1 Alphaproteobacteria bacterium | reverse complement strand
TGCGCTGACCTTCTGCGACGTTAATCTCTGCCTGGCGCTCAACCAAAAGGCCGGATTCTGCCAGGGCTTTGCTAAATGCCATCGTCTGCTGAGCCGCGGCGTGATATGATTTACAGAATTCCAGGGCATTTTCGGAAAGCGGGGAAGGCTTGCCGTCTTCGGTGAAGAAAATCTGCTCGCCGCCGTCTTCAACAACGCCGTCAACCATATCGATGCAAAGAGACAGTTGATCATTGCCCGGCATTTCCGAGAAAATGAACGGATAGCGCCGGATATAGGCCGGGATATAGACATTTTCCAGCCATTCTCCCTTATCGTTCAAAAACAGGTTTTCATTATCCCGCACGCCGAGAATGGCAACCGGGGTTGCGTTTTCATCCGGGGAGAAGGCAATCGGGTAGAAATGACAGATTTGCGGCATTTCAATCATATTGACCGGAACGGCATTCACGCCCTTGGTAAAGCCCAGCCCGAAATTATCAATCAGTGCTTTTTTTGCATGTGCCTTCGAATCCAGGGGAACCGGATTATTGTAAAATAAAGGCATCGGGGTCTTATTATCACCAGCGTCTTTTGTGTTTGTATCGGCCATAAAATACACTTTCGTCAGAGAGTTTGAAAATTACCGTTTCTATATAGGACAATTTGCGCCCTCCGCGCAATCTCTGATCGTCTAAAAAACGCATGAAAAGGCTTGCCCCGCGGCCTTAAAGCCTGTTTATTCGGGCTATATTTGATTCACCAAAGGGGGCGCATGATGCGCATTGCTGTAGTCGGCACGGGATATGTCGGATTAGTCTCCGGGACCTGTTTTGCAGAATTCGGAACGAATGTTGTTTGTATCGATAAGGATGAAAGCAAGATTGGCCGCTTGCTGAAGGGCGAAATCCCGATTTATGAGCCGGGGCTTGAAGCGTTGGTGGAAAAGCAGGTGGATGCCGGACGCCTTGAATTTACAACAGATCTTGGCGCCGCCGTTAAAAAAGCGGATGCGGTTTTTATTGCCGTGGGCACGCCCTCGCGCCGTTTTACCCGTGATGCGGATCTTCGTTATGTTTATGAAGCGGCGAAGGAAATTGCCGCATCGCTGGAGGGCTATACCGTTATTGTCAATAAATCGACGGTACCTGTCGGCACGGCGCGGGAGGTTTATGACATTATCAAAACCGCGCGTCCGGAGGCAGATTTTGATGTCTGCTCCAACCCTGAATTTTTACGTGAGGGCGCAGCGATTAATGACTTTATGCGCCCGGACCGGGTTGTGATCGGGGTAGAAAGCCAGCGCGCGGCAGATGTTATGAAGGCGCTTTACCGGCCACTTTATATTAATGAAACGCCGATGGTGGTCACCAGTCCTGAAACAGCCGAGATTATTAAATATGCCTCCAATGCGTTTTTGGCGACCAAGATTTCCTTTATCAACGAAATCGCCAATCTGTGCGAAAAAGTGGATGGGGATGTGCAGGTCGTTGCCCGTGCGATGGGGCTGGATGGCCGGATCGGGGCGAAGTTCCTGCATGCCGGGCCGGGTTATGGCGGGTCCTGTTTTCCAAAAGATACAATGGCTTTGGCGCAGATTGGACGCAAGCATAACGCGCCGCAGCGTATCGTCGAAGAAGTGGTTGAGATTAATGCCGACCGCCAGCAGCAAATGGCGCAAAAAGTCATTGAAGCCTGCGGCGGCTCTGTTGAGGGCAAAAAGATCGGTGTTCTCGGTGTTTCTTTTAAACCGAACACGGATGATGTCCGCGATGCGCCTTCTCTAGTCGTGATTCCGATTTTGCAGGAATATGGCGCGACGGTCACGGCCCATGATCCGGCGGCGATGGAAGAGGCCGCGCGGCATCTGGAAGGGGTGACCTGGACAGATGATCCTTATGAAGTTGCACAGGATGCGGACGCGGTTGTGATTTTGACGGAATGGAATGAATACCGGCAGCTTTCCCTTGCGCATCTGGGCGAAAAGATGAAGACAAAATGCCTGATCGACCTGCGCAATATTTACAAAGTGGCTGAAATGGAAGATAAGGGCTTCCATTATATTTCTGTCGGTCGCCGCGAGGTCAAACCGGCAGCAGATCTGAAAGCTGTACAGGAAGCATAAGAAATCTATGGACCAACATTTAAAAGCGCTTGAGGCGCAGTCAATTTATATTATCCGTGAGGCGTTTGCGCGGGTTGACCCGCTGGCGATGCTCTGGTCGATCGGGAAAGATTCAACTGCCATGCTCTGGTTGGTGCGCAAAGCCTTTTTCGGGCGTGTGCCATTCCCGCTTGTCCTGCTGGATACGGAGCAGGAGATGGACGAGGTTTATGCGTTCCGCGACAAGCTGACCAGAGACTGGGATCTGGATGTGATCAACCATCCCTGCCCGCCGGAAGAAGAGATGGACCAGACGCTACCACCGGCCACGCGTGCAGCGATGCGCAAAACCGAAGGGTTGAAAACGCTTTTGGCAGACAAGCAATATAAAGGCATTTTCTGCGGCATTCGCCGGGATGAGCAGGGATTGCGCGCCAAAGAGCGGGTTTTCTCTCCGCGTTCTCTCGACGGGTCCTGGGATTTTAAAGACCAGCCGGCAGAGTTCTGGGATCAGTACAAGACCGAAGTCCCCGAAGGTTGCCATGTGCGGATCCACCCGATTTTAGCCTGGAGCGAGATTGATATCTGGCGTTATACGCAAGCGGAGAATATTCCGCTCTGTGAGCTTTATTTTGCGCGGGACGGCAAACGCTATCGCTCACTGGGGGAAAAGAACATTACTTTCCCGGTGGAGAGCACGGCTTCGAACATTGATGAGATTATCGCCGAACTGGAAACAACAAAAGTCTCTGAGCGCGCGGGCCGTTCCATGGATAAAGAAACCGAAGACAGTTTTGAACGGCTGAGAAGTCAGGGGTATATGTGAATGATGTCTTGGTTTTTGCTTACGCAAAAACCGTAGACGAATTCATCCTGAGGAACGAAAGTGACGAAGGATCTTTGACTGAATAAATGAGATCCTTCGCTTCGC
>JANQIB010000047.1 GCA_028282385.1 Alphaproteobacteria bacterium | reverse complement strand
TACCTGATTCGAATCGACTATCCGTCATAATCAAAAGCCAAATAAAAAACCCCTCGTGGTTTTTAAGGCCACGAGGGGAAGGTCAAGGGTCAGGGAATGAAAATGAAAAAATATCTACTTTTCGTTTTAGTGCAAACTACCGGCATGGAGGTGCGCCGGTGTATCATAAAATTTCCGGACCATTAAAAGCGTGAGCCAGGCTTCCGTCGGCAGCTCTTTGCTTTTCTTCCAGCGCTTTTGGTGCGCCTCGTCCAGGGTTCTGCATACAAGATCGCGTGTGCATTCCTGTGTTCCACACAGACGGGAGGCATATTTCCAAAGTGATGGAATATAAGTCTCAAATTGGTTCCGGGCATCTGCCCGGTTAAAGATGACAGTCATCGAAAAATCTCCTTCGTAAATAATCTGTATCTGTTTTCCTTACATTCTCATCAAACACCCGGATTGTTACAGGGGCGTGAAAAAATTTTGGAGATTTGAAGATTCTTTATGGCCAGACTAAGGCTGTGTTTTCATAAGAAATCTGCTTAACGGAATTCGGGATACCAGACAGCGCCACGGGAATGACCGCCTGCGCCATTCGTTGCGGGAAATAGTCCTGGAAAATTCTGCTTATGAGATTCAAGAGAGGGCTTGATGCAATTTTCTAAGAACACTCCGGTTCTTCTTTGTATGTCGGCTTTTGGATGATCAGAGGTAATCTTCATGTTACCGTTCTGAATTTTCTGAACCCTGTCTATCAATGTATGTGTTGAGTGAAAGGCGCGTGGAACATTCAGAGAAAGAGCGCCACCAGCATAGCGCGGTAATCCTGTGGGTGTCACCTGATCCCCTTCTTTAAATTCATGATCGGTAAGATCAACAAACCTCAGAAACCCAAAATTGATGTATAAAACCATACCTATATCATTATCAAACTTATCAATAGCGGCGGCAAAATCCGGCCACTTCTCTTTTGCCCGCGCATTCATATCTTCAAGTGCCCCAAGCATATCTAGACGCTGATTTGCGTATTCTTTTCTCCGGTCTGCTGTGAATTTTTTGGCCCCCAGCATTGACGCCAGGTTATTTGTTCCATCACAAAGCTTTATAAGCCAGACTACAGGATTTGCACATGGATCTTGCAACATTCGGAGCATATAATCCCTGTCATTACGCAAACCTTCACACCATTGCTTGACCATTCCCCCACCTTCAGGGTGTTGGGGTTTTCCGTCAGGGCCAAGAACGGCTGTCTTTTTAGTTATTAAACGCAAATTCTGCATCAGCAGATTTAGATTCTGGTGCTCTTTTGCTCGGCGAGCTTCATCAAAAATACCCGGCTGTCTATAAGCAAGATCCTTGCAGCGCTTATCTATTTTTTCTTTTTGCTCACGTTTGAATTGCTCAAAGCTCTTTCCGAAATCTTCAAGTGAATCATGCCGAAGCGCGGTCCGCACGGCCGTTTCAAGGCCGCCATATTTTTCAAACATGTCCAGCGTTAAAGTTTTATCATGAATAAGAGAGAAGATTTTGATGACAGGCGAGAGCTGGTGATACCATCCAACTGTTCCATCTTCCCTAGGCTTCCCTGCAACTTCTTCCAAAAGCTCTGCGAAATCGCTTTCCGCCATGTGAAATCCACAGCCAAGGAGAAAATATTCAAACTTTTCTTTAATATAGCTTTCAGCTTCTGGTGTGTTGATTTCATCTTCTGTTTTGAAATGCGAAAGACTTTGTAAAAAAAGTTCTATATTCGCCAGAGTTTTTAGCTTTTCATCTTCATGATAGCTACCCCTTACTCCAAACAAAGAACTAAGATTGCATGCATCCACGTTTATACTAAAAATTCGTGTGCAGATACGGCACACGGATTTCCCCCTGTTATTGTTTTTATTTTTTTGATATGCGGGCCTTTAAAAGCCATTGGGAAAACCCCCTACATATTGGACACAATATTACCAAAGAATACCTGTCTATGCCATGCAATCAGGAATTGCAATAAAATTATGGAATTATTATAAAGATCTTAAATTAGAAAAATCTAATCTCTTAGCAATTCGTTGATGCCGGTTTTAGAGCGGGTTTTTTCATCCACCCGTTTGACGATGACAGCGCAGGCAAGATTTGGTCCCGGCTCCCCGTTTGCAAGCGGTTTGCCGGGCAGGGTTCCTGGTACAACAACGCTATAGGCCGGGACACGCCCATAAGTCACGTCCCCGGTTTGCCGGTCGATAATCTTTGTCGACGCGCCAATAAAAACGCCCATGGAGATCACGGCGCCTTCTTCGACAATCACGCCTTCGGCCACTTCCGAGCGCGCACCGATAAAGACATTATCCTCGATAATCACCGGCCCGGCCTGCAGGGGCTCAAGAACGCCGCCAATGCCCGTGCCGCCGGAGATATGACAGTTTTTGCCGACCTGCGCGCAGGATCCGACAGTCGCCCAGGTATCAATCATTGTCCCTTCATCAACATAGGCGCCAAGATTGACAAAGGAGGGCATCAGGACAACGCCCGGGGCAATATAGGCAGATTTACGGACAATGCAGTGCGGCACGGCGCGGAAACCCGCTTTTGTGAAATCATCTGCGCCCCAGCCGTCAAATTTGGACGGCACTTTATCCCACCAGTTGGATCCGCCCGGGCCGCAAGAAATTTCTTCCATCGGGTTTAAGCGAAAAGATAAAAGAACCGCTTTCTTCAGCCACTGATTAACCTGCCACTGACCCTCCGCTTTTTCAGCAATACGTTGCCGCCCGGCATCCAGATCGGCCAGCGCATTTTCAACGGCCTCACGAATCTCACCACTTGTCTGCGCATCCACCTGATCCCGGTTATCCCATGCCTGGTTAATAATCTCTTCCATTTTTTTCCTTACGTTTTATGAATTCTATCTTCTTTATAGAGTTTTGAAATAATTTCAAAAATAAAAGCCGTGCTCCAGCCAAACAGGATAAACCCGTTGGCCGCCTCGAATGAACTAAGCAAACGCCAGTCTTCATCCAGGTAAACATCTCCAAACCCGACCGTGGTAAAGGAACTGGTTGAAAAATACAGGGCAGACTCAAAAGTCGGCAAGATGTCCGGTTCCAGATAGAAAAATAAAATCGCCCAGATCCAGATCTGAATCACATGGGTCAGGAAGACAATGAGCACCGTGATAATCATAATCGGAATTTTCCAGAAACGGTAAAAAAACCTGTAGATCCGGGGACTGACCTGTTCCAGAAACCTGACAATCTGGTCGAGGAAAACGGCATGGATAAGAACCGTCACCCCGATCATCACGCATCCGATTAAAAGTTGAGTCATCATCATAACTTTGAGAGAGTGCATGAAGCGTTTTAAAACTGCAAGGCTCTATCAAATATGCTCTTAACTTTAAAATGGAATGAATTGAATCTGGAGAAGTGGTCTTCGCTTTTTGAAACAATCCCACGCTCCAATCTTCTGCAATCATATCCTTACGCACTGGCCTATAGCCGCCATGAACGGCAGAAACCGCGTTTTGGCCATATCGATATTGACGGGCAAATTGCCGGCCTGTTCCAGGTTTTCGAAACCTCTCTTTTCTTCGGCGCGCTGCATACTATTATCCTTGACCGCGGGCCGCTTTGGCTGCCCGGCTTTGGCGGCGCGGCGCATACCAAACTCTTCTTTGAAGAATTAAACAAGAATTTCCCACAGCGGCTTGGCCGCGCGCGGCGGATCATTCCCGAAACAGAACATGGAAGTACAGCAGAAAAAATTTTAGAAAGCGCCGGTTTTGAAAAATTGCAGGGCCGTCCGGGTTACCAGACCATCTGGCTGGATTTAACGCCGGAGGAAGAAACATTACGGGCCAACCTGAAACAAAAATGGCGCAATATGCTCAATAAGGCAGATCGCAGCGGCCTTGAGATAAAATGGGATTGGGAAGCCGATTTATATCATGATTTCAGGCAAGGCTATATCATGGATAAAGCGGCGCGCGGCTATCCAGGAATTTCGCCCAAATTCCTGGATGTTCTTGCCCCAATTTCGGCGCAAAGCGGCGATATGCTCATCGGACAAGCAACGCTTAGCGGAAAAATAGCCGCCAGCGTTTTGTTCCTCCGGCACGGGCGCAGTGCAACTTATCTTGCCGGATGGACCAATCAGCTGGGCCGGGACAGCGCGGCGCATAATTTGCTTTTATGGCAGGCCCTGCCTGGGTTAAAAGAGGCGGGCGTACAGGAACTCGATCTTGGAGGCATAAATGATGACAGCGCAAAAGGCGTTAAAACATTCAAAGAAGGTTTGGGCGGCAAGTCTATTACTCTTGCCGGTCATTATCGTTAGCTTTGCGGTTTCGTCTCAGGCCGCGCCCGCGCCTAAAAACCTTCAGCAAATGACCTATGATGTTTATGCTGGCGGTTTTCACGTCGTCAAAGCCAATCTGGATGTCGATCTGTCAAAAAAGGGCCGTTACGAGCTGGAGCTTGGCGCGCAGACACGCGGCTTTCTGGGTAAGCTTGCCCCCTGGAAAGGTACGTTTGAAACAAATGGCTGGAATAATGAAAAAACAGGAACCTCCCGGCCGGAGATGCACCGCTCTATCACCACCTGGCGCGATGAAGAAGAGACAAAAACCTACCTCTATAACAAAGACGGCACGTTCAAAGACTACACGATCAAGGAACACGATAAACCTCTGCAAAAACCAGATCCGGATAAAGCGCTGACGGAAAATTCGACTGATGCCCTCACCGGTACGCTTGCCGTTATGAAAGCATTGGCCAAAGGGGAAGGCTGCACCGGCACCTCTGAAGTCTTTGACGGCAAGCGCCGCTATAAAATGATTTTTAAAGAGCAGGAACGGGTGGAGCTTAAAGCATCACGTTATAATGTCTATGAAGGTCCGGCGGTACAATGCACTGTTGAAGTCGAACCGGCCGGCGGAAAATGGCATAAAAAACCGCGCGGCTGGATGTCTATTCAGGAGCAAGGGCGTGAGCGCGGGACTATGCCGACCGTCTGGATGGCGCAGATGAGCAAAAACGGCCCGGCTGTCCCGGTTAAAATCCGGGTTAAAACCGAATTTGGCGTCCTTTTTATGCATCTGACCGGGTACCAGAACGGACAGACAAGACTGGCTTTAAAAGACGATTAAATGTCACGCGGCGCAATATTCTGTGACTTTTCATGTTTCAACCAGATCTATAAAACTATTTAAATGAGCAAAGCTTCACCACTTTCAATTATTATTCTGGCCGCCGGCAAAGGAACGCGGATGAAATCCGCCCTGCCCAAAGTTATGCACAGCCTGGCTGGACGTCCTATGATTGGCTGGGTGCTGGAAACCGCTCTTGCCCTTGAACCTGAACAGGTCACGACCGTGATCGCACCGGATCAGGATGAGATTAAAAACGTGGTTCACCCACATCAATGCGTTCACCAGGAAGAGCAGCTTGGTACAGCGCACGCCGTTCAGCAAGCCAAAGAGTCTCTGAAAAATTTTAAAGGCACGGTTTTGGTCCTTTACGGGGACGGACCGCTTTATACACCCGAAACACTGCGTCACTTTTTAAAGAACATTCAAAATGCAGGGGCGGATTTTGGCTATCTTGGCATGACGCCGGACGATCCAACAGGCTATGGCCGGATGATCACGGATAAAGACGGCTACGTCACCGGCATCGTCGAAGAAAAAGATGCAGATGCGGCGCAGAAAAAAATAAATCTGTGCTGGACAGGTGTAATGGCCGGAAGTGCGCCGGAAATTTTTGACCTGATCGAAAAAGTCGATAACAACAACGCGCAGAATGAATATTATCTGACAGACCTTCCGGCGCTGGCCGCCAGGGAAGGCATGAAAACCATTCACGCGATTGCCCCAATCGAAGAAACGCTCGGCGTGAACAGCCGCGCAGAGCTCGCCGTTTTGGAATCCAAAATTCAAGATCGGCTGCGCGCGCGCGCTATGGAAGGCGGCGCAACCCTAATTGATCCGGCCAGCACGTTTTTATCGTTTGATACGAAAATTGGGCAAGACGTTGTGATCGAACCGAATGTTGTTCTCGGCCCCGGCGTAACCATTGGTGATCATGTGTGTCTTTATGCCTTCACGCATATTGAACAAGCCAACATTGAAAGCGGCGCAGAAATCGGGCCCTTCGCCCGCATCCGGCCAAAATCATCCGTTGGTGAAGGCGCCGTGATTGGAAATTTCTGCGAAGTTAACCGGTCACATATTGAAGCCGGCGCAAAATCAAAACACCTTTCTTATCTTGGCGATTCAATAATCGGCGGCGGCGCAAATATCGGCGCCGGCACTGTGATTGCCAACTATGACGGGTTTGAAAAACATAAAACAATTGTCGGACCGGGATCTTTTATCGGTACAAACAGTACGATCATTGCACCCGTAACGATTGGCGAAGGCGCAATTGTCGCCGCCGGATCCTGCGTCACAAATAACGTGCCCGAAGATGCGATGGCCATTGGCCGGGCGCGGCAGGAAAACCGGGATGGCTGGGCCGCCATTTACCGCGGCAAAAAACTGGAACAGAAAAAAGCGGGATAATGAACCACTACGCACACAAAGAACACTACGATACCATGCCGAAAGACCTTCCCCGGGATAGCAGGGAAAATATAGTCAGTTCAAAAATATTTGACTCTGCTTACAAGATTCATAGGCAATACGGACCCGGTCTTCTGGAAAGCGCTTATCAGAAGCTTCTTGCATATGAACTTGTTAATACCCAAAATCTGAAAATAAAATCTGAAAAAATAATTCCTCTTACGCATGAAGCTATAAAGATAGATGCAGGATATCGTATAGACCTGCTCGTCGAAGATTGCGTTATTTTGGAACTTAAATGCGTCGAAAAACTTCTTCCCATACATGAAGCACAGCTTATTACATATCTTAAGCTTTCCGGGATACGGCTTGGGTTTTTGATGAACTTTAATTCCAGACTTTTAAAAAACGGAATCAAAAGAATAATTGTCTAAAATATACGTCGTGATCGTTGTGTACGTTGTGGTTTAAATAGAAAGGGTAAAGTTGATGTGCGGCATTATCGGAATTTTAGGTCAGGATGACGCGGCGCCGCGTGTGGTCGAAGGATTGCGCAGACTGGAATATCGCGGCTATGACTCAGCCGGCGTGGCAACCCTCGCAGAAAATGGCATTGAGCGCCGCCGCGCCGAAGGCAAACTGATTAATCTGGAAGACAAACTCAAACAGGAACCTTTGCACGGTCATATCGGGATCGGTCATACGCGCTGGGCCACACATGGTGGGCCGACCGAAAATAACGCCCATCCACACGCCACTGATAAAGTCGCGATTGTCCATAACGGTATCATCGAAAATTATCTTGAGATTAAAGAAGAGCTTGCAACGCACCAGGTCCGCTTTGAAACCGATACGGATTCCGAAGTGATTGCCCAGTTGATTACCCATTATATCAACCAGGGGGACGATCATATCGGCGCGGCCAACAAAGCCCTTGATAAACTCGAAGGCGCGTACGCCCTGGCCATTATTTTTAACGGGCAGGACAATTTAATGATTGGCGCGCGGCAGGGTACACCTTTGGCTCTCGGCTATGGCGAGGGAGAAATGTATCTCGGATCTGATTCCTATGCGCTGGCCACCCTGACCCAGAAGATCAGTTTCCTGGAAGATGGTGACCGGGTTGAAATTCATAAGGGCGGCGCGCGGATTTATAACGCGGCCAATGAAAATATAGACCGCCCGGTCCGCATTACCGCGCAAAGCGGCGCCACCACCGGCAAAGGTGAATATCCGCATTTCATGCTGAAAGAGATCTACGAGCAACCTGCCGTGATTGGCGATACGCTGAATAGTTTTATCAATCCATCGACCGGGGAAATTTCCCTGCCGGACAATGTCATTGACGCGCTTGATAAAGCCCCGCGCCTGACCCTGATTGCCTGCGGCACAGCCTCTTACGCCTGCACTGTGGCCAAATACTGGTTTGAGCAGATTGCACGTATTCCATGTGAAATTGATATCGCCTCGGAGTTTCGTTACCGCGAAGCGCCGATGCCTGAAGGCGGCGTGGCAATGTTTATTTCCCAGTCCGGGGAAACGCTTGATACGCTCGAAGCGCTGCGCTACTGCAAACGGGAAAAACAAACCGTGCTGTCTATTGTGAACACAATCGAAAGTACGATCGAGCGCGAAAGTGATCTTGTCCTGCACACGCTGGCCGGCCCGGAAATCGGCGTCGCCTCAACCAAGGCTTTTACAACGCAGCTCACCACACTGGCCTGCCTGGTTTTAGCGCTGGCTTTTAAACGCGGTACAATTGCCGCTGCGCAGCAGGCGGTTTACGCAAACGCTCTGCGCGCCGTGCCGAAAATTGCAGCCGATATTTTAGAGCATGATGAAGCTATCGAAGAGATCGCAAAGCAAATCTTCAAAGCCGAGGATATGCTCTATCTCGGGCGCGGCTCTTTATTCCCGGTTGCCCTGGAGGGCGCACTCAAACTAAAAGAAATTTCTTATATTCACGCAGAAGGCTACGCGGCAGGCGAACTCAAACACGGGCCGATTGCATTAATTGATGAGAATATGCCAGTTGTCGTGATCGCACCGGAAAATGAACCGCTTTTCGAGAAAACCGCCTCCAACGTACAGGAAGTTGTCGCGCGCGGCGGAAAAGTGATTCTCTTTTCCGATGAGACGGGGTGCAAAAAACTCAAAGACCAGTCGGTCTGGGCTATCGCCCTGGGTGAGGTTCACCCCTTCGTTGCCCCGATTTTGTATTCAATCCCTGTGCAGCTACTCGCCTACCACGTTGCCGTGGCCAAAGGCACAGATGTCGACCAGCCCCGCAACCTCGCAAAATCCGTCACGGTGGAGTAATGCAGCCAAGACCGGTTACTTTGTATTTTCTGAAGCCCATCTTTGTTTATAATAAAATAACAAAAATAAACTATTGAAATAAAAGGGTTTTTCAAGATTCTGCTTGATTTTCCTCTTTTTTTCAGGTTTACTCAGATCATCCGCAAATAAAAATAATTGTCATATAAACTCTGTATTAGAGGCGACGGATAAAGGGTAAGGGAGACCTGATAAAGTGAGTACTACTTCGCACCACACTACATCCTGGCCCCCAAAAGGATGGCCGCAATTTAAGGCGATTTCACGCAAAGCCGCGCAGGCCTTGACCAAAGACCTGAAAACAGCCCGGATTTACGGCCTGTCTTACAAAATTCAAAGTATGCCGCTCTATCATCTCGACGGAAAATATTCTGCGCATACAATTGATATCTCCGGCTGGGAATACACAATTCAAAATGACAGTCAGGAGTATCCCGTTCTGTCCTTTAAAATTCTCGACCAGCATGACTCAGGTCAGGCTTTAACCGAACATATTTCAAACATTAAGGTCTTCGCCCGGCCGGTTGAGGTCAGTGCACAAACCGCAAAACGCGCCATTCTGGCCGGTCTGTTTTTGATGAAACAAATTAATGGCGGTTTTGTCCCGGATCCGGTCCGGGTCTTACGGGTTTACAGGCTTTTGCAAAAAACGCCTCACCTGTTACAAAGCGATGATTTCTCCTGCGCACAAAACCACGAAAACGCGCTCTTCTTTAAAGATCAAAGCTAGAGTTTGTGCAGGAGAAGACTAATCCAATCCTCGTGAATAATCTGCCCAATCCGGACATAACAATCCGGATGATAAGCTGCACAAACCTCCTCTTCCCGCACGGCAGGAATGCCGGAAAGAAGAATATATCCGTTTGGCTTAATTGCGCTCTTGATATCCTTTTCAAGCATCGTCAAAACGCCCGGTAAAATATTTGCAATGATCAGATCATAAGGTGCTGATTTTTTCAGGTTCGGGTTTTCAAAACCTTCACTTAAAATAATATCCGTAAGAGCCGTCTTATTTTCTTTGGCATGATTTTTTGTTGCACTAATGCAGGCAGGATCATTATCCGACGCAATAATCTCCGCTTTAGGAAAAAGTTTTTTTGCCGCAATCGCCAGAATGCCCGAGCCTGTTCCGATATCAAGGATTGTTGAGGGCTTAAACTCTTCTTCCATCAGCTGCGTTAAAAGCTCCAGGCAGCCCTTGGTTGTACCGTGTGAACCGCTGCCAAAGGCCTGCACGGCATCAATACAAAGCGGGATCAGGTGATCCGGCGCAGGCTTACGAATATGCGATCCGTAAACCCAAAAAGCGCCCGCCTGAAAAGGCGGGTTTTTCTGATGGCAAATGTCTAACCAGTCCTGGTCTTCTGAAATATCTTCCTCTTCATAAGAAAGATATAAATCTGAAAAAACCGGATCGGTTTTTTGAAGAGAGTTTAAAAACCCATCCACCTGACAGGTTTGAGAGAAAAGACACAATAAACGCGGCCGGGCATTCTCATTAAAATAACTGAGCGATAAAAGCCCCTCATATTTTTCAGTGAGAACTTCATATAAAAGACCGGCCTGATCTTCCTCAAAGCCGGTCTTTAAATAAATCGTTAATTGATACATCAAGAGCTCGCCGGCCTAATCGTCTTCCTCTTCATCCTCGAGCTCCGGATCAAATTCTTCGTCTTCCTCAAGATCAAGATCATCATCCTCAAGGTCTAAATCATCATCATCCTCAAGATCGATATCATCGTCATCCTCAAGCTCAAGGTCATCATCCTCAAGGTCAAGCTCATCGTCATCGAGTTCTTCTTCGTCCTCTTCGGCCTCTTCAAGGCTGACCGTTTCAGTGTCCTCTTCCTCTTCTTCTTCCTCCGGGCTTTCTTCCTCGGCAGCGGTCACTTCCTCGACCTGACCGGCTTTTCCCCGCCCGCGGCGAGATTTCACCTTCACATCACCTGTAAACTCCGCGCCGCAGGACGGGCAGATAATCGGATTTTTATTCATATCGTAAAAACGTGCGCCGCAACTCAGGCAAATGCGCTTCAAACCTTTTTCGATCGCCACTTTATTCCCCTTTTTGAGTGTGCTTTTTAGTTTGCTAGCGTCATTCCGCGCCTCTGTCAAAGTAAAAATCCATGCTTGAACACGGCTCATCTTAAGGTACACTCTTAAGGTTATAGAAACGAAGGATATTCTCATGCATAAACCTGTTGTCCTGTGCGGATATAAGCGCTCTCCCTTTCATTTTGCCAATAAAGGCGCGCTGGCCGGTATACGCCCCGATGATATGGCGGCAACCGTGATTAACGCCCTTGTCGAAGAAACAAAGGTGAAGCCCGAAGATATTGAAGATCTGCTGATGGGCTGCGCGTTCCCGGAAGCCGAACAGGGTTTTAATATTGCCAAAATCGTTGCCCAGATTTGCGGCCTGCCCCCTTGCGTGGCCGGCGCGACAGTCAACCGGTTTTGCGGCTCTTCTATGACCACCATCCAGATGGCCGCCGGTTATATCCAGATGGGCGCCGGGGATGTCTTCATTGCTGCCGGCGTGGAATCGATGACACGTATTCCAATGGGCGGGTTTAACCCAATGCCGAACCCGGCGCTGGGAGAAACATACCCGCAGGCCTATATGGGCATGGGCGAAACAGCGGAAAACCTGGCCAAGAAATACAAGATCGCGCGCAAAGAACAGGAAGAATTCGCTTTGGCCTCTCACCAAAAAGCGGCCAAGGCCCGCGAAGCTGGGAATTTCAAAGATGAAATCGTACCGATCAACGATGTATCTGAAGACGGCTGTATTCGCGCGGAAACCACGCTTGAAGATCTCGCAGGCTTAAAACTCGCTTTTGATGAAAATGGCAGTGTCACCGCCGGAACCGCCTCACCACTCACGGACGGCGCTGCCGCTGTATTAGTGGCTTCAGAAGACTATGCCGATAAAAACGGCCTGCCGAAAATGGCACGGATTAAATCAGTCGGCGTGGCCGGCTGTGATGCTGAAATTATGGGGATCGGCCCGGTGCCGTCTTCAACCAAGGCATTGGAACGCGCGGGCCTGTCTATTGGTGATATTGATATTGCAGAACTCAACGAAGCTTTTGCGGCGCAATCCCTGCCAGTCATCAAGGATCTTGGTATTGATCAAAGCAAGCTCAATCTGGATGGCGGCGCGATTGCGCTCGGTCACCCACTCGGCGCCTCCGGCGCGCGAATCACAGGCAAGCTTGCCTCCCTGATGAACCGGGAAAAAGCCAAGCTCGGCCTGGCCACGATGTGTATCGGCGGCGGTCAGGGCACGGCAATCGTTCTTGAATCTACAGAATAATGGATCTTTCAGACAAAAAGGTGCTAATTACAGGCGGAAGTCGTGGTATAGGTGCAGCTATTGCTAAAAGATTTGCAAAAAATGGTGCCGACGTTGCTATTACCTATAACGCTTCTTCAAATACCGCAGAGAATGTTGTTCAAGACATTCAATCTTACGGATGTAATGGATTCGCTGTTCAGGCTGATGCAGCAAAGCCTGAAAATTTAAAAGACCCTTTGGAATCTGCAATTCATAAACTGGGGGGTCTGGACATATTGGTCAATAATGCAGGAATTGGCCGATCTGGATCAATCGAAGATATTTCTCTTGAAGATTTTGATGAGACATTAAATGTGAATGTTCGTTCTGTGTTTCAAACGGTACAAATTTGCCAAAAACACATGAGTTCTGGTGGACGCATCATACTTATCGGAAGCATTTTAGGCGAGAGAGCAATATTTGAGTCTATAACCAGCTACAATACATCCAAGTTTGCTGTTGCAGGGATTGGCCGTAGTCTAGCCCATGATCTTGGCCCTAGAAACATTACTGTAAATATTATTCAACCAGGCCCCATTGATACAGAAATGAATCCTGCTGATGGTGACGATGCACAAGAAATGATTGATCTTACAGCTCTTGGTCGCTACGGCAGAGCAGACGAAGTTGCTGCGCTTGCCTGCTTTCTTGCAAGCAATGAGAGTTCCTATATTACAGGTGCAACAATAAATATTGATGGTGGTGCAAATGCCTAAAAAAGCACTGCATTTAGAGCCTCTATAAAAGTTAAAATTTTATCTAAATCCGGTCCAAAATCCACCTGATTTTTACATATTTAATGTAGCCTGAAAGATGGGTATTTGGGTAACGGATAAAGATGGGAAGGGGCGGCATGCGTCTGCTGGAGACAATGACCCGCACAAATGCTGAAAAAATGGAACCTCTGGGCGAGGTCGGCCAGGCTCTGGCGCGCGAAGGCGCCTCTTTCCTGAAATCCGTGATTGTCCTCAGCAAAAAGGCCCATGCCACGACCGATACGAAGGAACTCCTGGCATTAGAGCGCGATTTGCGGCGCGCTCATAAAACCTACCTTGAAAATATTGAGACCCATATCAATCATCACCATAAGACCACGCAGAAATTTTTAAAGCGCGGCGGCAAAGAAAAATCGCATCGCGAGATGAATGAAGAAATTAAACGCCTGCGGCCATTGCTGGAAAACTATATTTACCGCCACGCAATGACGGCGATGCATCTTGAGCGGGTGATCACCCAAAACCGCCGCCATATTAAAAAGATTCTGAAAGACATGGCCTATAAAACAGGGCGGCCGGATCAGAAGGTTGATGATCCGACATTGCTGCTTGTGAAACGTTCTTATGAGCAAAAAAACAAGCTTTCCGAAAAACGTCAAAAGATCGTGGAAAGACAGGATCTTTTAGAGCAGCTTGATGAGCATTTTGTGCAGCTTGCAAAATACCTGCACCCGGTAATCGGCTTTTTTACCTCCAAAAGCCAGCTCAGCAAATTCCGCGGCGCGCTGCGGTATAAAAACTTTGCCAAGGCGCATGCAATCTATGAAGAATGGACGTCTTACAAAAGCCTGTTTGGACTTGGCCGGCGCAGCATTGAAAAAACAAAATATCATGCAAAAGCTATCCTCGATCTGGTGGCAGCGCATCAGGATCAGCTTGAATCAAGCGGAATGATCACACTCTCCGGCACGGAAACAGGTTTGATGCTGGCGGTTATTCAGGAAGAAGAAAAAAACATTGCGCGCTTTTTGGATAAATACGCGCTGGCATCTGTTTTATATTGCTACCGGAATGTGCTGCGCTTGAACTTCCGGCTCTCCCGGATGAAAACCATACAGGAAATTATCGAGCTGCATACAAAAATGATCCTGCTTCAGAATATAACCACGCTGGATGACTTGCAGGTGGCGCGCGCACGGGAAAATACCCTGCTTCCGATCAGTACGGTTTTGGTGCAGGACCTTCCTGTTCTTCCCGATCTGTTTAATAAACTTGAAACCATGCTCGAACCGCTAACCTTTCATGTCAGCATGGCGCAAAAATATTATTTATCCTGATTTTTTAGTGATTTAAGGCTATACTGATTCTCCGAAGACTTTCAGGAGGAAACCTTATGAGCATTGAAAAAGTCGCCGTTATCGGATCCGGGGTTATGGGCAGCGGAATTGCCGCGCAGATTGCTAATGCAGGCCTGCCGGTCGTCCTTTTGGATATTGTCCCGAAAGACGCCAAAGACCGCAGCATGATCGCCAAAGGCGCGATTGCCAAAATGCTCAAAACAGACCCGGCGCCTTTAATGTCCAAAAAGAATGCTAAGCTGATTACGCCGGGCAACCTGGAAGATGATCTTGAGATGCTCGGTGAATGCGATCTGATTATCGAGGTTGTCCTGGAAGATTTAAAAATCAAACATGCCACCTACGAAAAAATTCAAAAGCACCGCAAGAAAGGCTCGATTGTCACCTCCAACACCTCGACGATCCCGCTGGCCAAACTGACCGAAGGGCAGCCTGCGGCTTTCGTCAAAGATTTTATGATCTCTCACTTTTTCAACCCGCCGCGCTATATGCGCCTTTTAGAATTAATTGTCGGCCCTGAAACACGCGCCGACGCCGTTGAAACAGTCCGTGATTTTTGTGATGTGCAGCTGGGGAAAGGCGTTGTCTTTTGTAAGGATACACCCGGCTTTATTGTGAACCGCCTGTTGGTTTTCTGGATGCAGGCCGCCGTCAATGCAGCAATTGAAGATGACGTACCGATTGAAGTCGCGGATGCCGTGATGGGCAAACCGATCGGTGTACCGAAAACAGCCGTCTTTGGCCTGATCGACCTTGTCGGTGTCGACCTGATGCCCTACCTGTCAAGCTCGATGCTCTCTTCCCTGCCTGATGATGACCAATACCGCAAAATCTATAAGGACTATCCGTTTGTCGGCCAGATGATCGAAGCCGGCTATAACGGCCGTAAAGGCAAGGGCGGGTTTTACCGTCTCAATCCTGATGCGCCGAAAGGCACAAAAGAAAAACAGGCTTTGCAATTAAACGCAGAGAGCTTTGCAGAAGACCAATATCAAAAAGCTAATAAACCAAAATTAGAATCCGTTGCCGCAGGCAAAAAAGGTTTACGAGCCGTTGTGACAACGGAAGATGATGGCGGACAATATGCCTGGAAAGTGCTTTCACAAACCCTCGCTTACGCAGCCTCTTTAGTCCCGCAAATTGCTGACGATATCGCCGCGGTCGATGAGGCGATGCGACTTGGCACGAACTGGAAAAAAGGCCCGTTTGAAATGATCGATGCCCTCGGCCCCAAATGGTTTGCCGATCGCCTGCGTGAAGATGGCATGGATGTTCCTGAACTATTAGAAGCTGTCGGAGACGGCACCTTCTACCGCACCGAAAACGGCAAGCTGCAATATTTCGGCACTGATCATCAATATCATGACATCCAGCGCGCAGAGGGCGTTCTTTTACTGCGCGATCTCAAACTTTCTTCCGAGCCGGTGATTAAAACCGCTTCAGCCAGTGTCTGGGACGTCGGTGATGGGGTGCTGTGTGTCGAATTCACCGGCAAGATGAATGCACTTGATGATCAGGTGTTCGAAGCTTACTGGAAAGCGATCAAGATGATCGGCGATGGCTCCGGCGATTATAAAGCGATGGTCATCTATAATGAAGGCTCACATTTCTCTGCCGGCGCCAATCTTGGCCTGGCTATTTTTGCAATGAATATTGCGCTCTGGCCGCAAATCGAAGCGCTCGTCTCCGGCGGGCAGAAGGTTTACAAGGCCCTCAAATATGCCCCCTTCCCAGTTGTCAGTGCGCCCTCGGGCATGGCGCTGGGCGGCGGATGTGAAATTTTACTGCATTCCGATCATGTGCAGGCACACGCCGAAACCTATACCGGACTTGTTGAAGTCGGGGTCGGGCTTATTCCCGGCTGGGGCGGCTGTAAAGAAATGATCCTCAGATACCAGGAAGAGGAACGTGAACACCACGCCAAGCGAACAGGCGGCAAACAACTCTGGTTCTCCCCGGCCAATACGCCGATGGGCGCCGTGCGCAAAGCCTTTGAAACCATTGCACTCGCCAAAGTCGCCAAAAGCGCGCAGGAAGCCAAAGAAGTTCGGTACTTACGCAAAAGTGACGGTATCACGATGAACTGCGACCGGTTATTGTTTGATGCCAAGCAAAAAGCGTTGGAGCTTGCCAAGGACTACCAGGCGCCCGAAGCGATCGAAGAGATTCGCCTGCCCGGCCCCTCCGGCAAGATGGCGCTCGATCTTGCGGTTTCCGATCTGCGCAAGAGCGGAAAGGCCACGCCTTATGACGTGCCGGTTTCTGCCGCCGTCGCGCAGGTTCTAACCGGCGGTGATAAGGCCGACTGGACCAAACCTGTCTCGGAAGATGATCTGCTCAAACT
>JANQIB010000115.1 GCA_028282385.1 Alphaproteobacteria bacterium | reverse complement strand
GCTTCGCTCAGGATGACAGAAAAAATTTAAATGCGAAGGCACGAAGAAATTTTATGAGCATAAACATCAGACAGCTGACACAGGAGGATGCACAAGATTACAAAGAGATCCGTCTTGAAATGCTTCAGGATAAACCGGAGGCTTTTGGGGATACTTACGAAGAAGCTGCTGAAAAAGAGATTAAGTTTTATGAAGACCGCATAGCGGCAAATCCGTTATTTGGTGCATTTGAAGGCGACAAACTTATCGGGACGGCGGGCTGGTTTGTAACAGACAGATCAAAAGTCCGGCACAAGGCTTATTTATGGGGTGTTTATGTTGCACCTGAAAAACGGGGGCAAAATTTAAGTTTGGCGCTTACAGAAAAGGTGTTAGGCAGTTTGCCGCAAGAGATTGATTTAATTCAGACCTGCGTTGTAAAAGGGAACGCTCCGGCTGAGAAGACATATCTTAAAGCAGGATTTGAAAAATGGGCTGTTGAAGAAAAGGCCCTGAAAATTGGCGACGAATATTTTGATGAAATTCATATGGTGAAATTTTTAAAATGAAAAATTTATTGCTGGCATCAACTTTTGAGACGTTTGGCGACAAGATAGATCAACTTACGGATATTGTTTTGTCATCAAAAAAAGTAGTTTGCGTCCCTACCGCAGCCTATGGACAGGATAATCACGATTGGCTTGAACCGGAAATGGAGCAAATCAGAAAGCGTACGGCGCATTTCTCTCTATTTGATATAGCTGGAAAGTCTCAGGATGAAACACGAACAGCCATGCAGGATGCTGATATAGTTTATGTTACCGGTGGCAATACCTATTATCTTTTAGAGCATATTCAAAAATCAGGTTTTGCAGCGGTATTAAAAGAAAAACTCGATCAGGGGGCTTATTATTTTGGAAGTAGCGCAGGCGCGATTGTTATGTGTCCCTATATGGATTTTATTGAAGACATGGATGATGCAAGCCGGGGGAGTCCGGATGGATATGAAGCTATGGCGTTTGTGGATTTTCTGATTATGCCCCATACGGATTCAGAGCATTACGGAGAAAAAGCCATGCATCTTATTTCTAAAAAGAAATCAGGTCAGGAAAAAATTATTGGTCTGCGTGATGACCAAGCCTTACACATTCAGGATAATTATATAGAGATTTATTAATGACCAAAACAAACACTCAAACCTTACGCGTTGTGATTGCCGGGCATGTGGATCATGGGAAATCCACCCTGATCGGTCGTTTGTTGCATGATACGGACAGTCTGCCTGAAGGTAAGAAAGAAGAGCTGGAAGCGATTTGTAAAAAGCGCGGCGTCCCGTTTGAATGGTCGTTCGTGCTCGATGCGTTCCAGGCCGAGCGTGACCAGGCGGTCACAATTGACACCACGCAAATCCGTTTTAAAAGTGCACAGCGTGATTACGTGATTATTGATGCGCCGGGCCACCGTGAGTTTCTCAAAAACATGATTTCCGGCGCGGCTGAAGCGGACGCTGCAATTTTAGTGGTGGATGCCAATGAAGGCGTACGTGAACAGACCCGCCGTCATGCCTATATGCTCAAGCTTCTCGGCATGGAACAGATCGCCGTGGCGGTCAACAAAATGGATAAGGTCGATTATAGTGCGGAAACTTTTGACGAGGTTTCCCAGCAGGTTAAAGACTATCTGGGTGAGATCGGTCTGCATGCTTCTTTCATCGTACCGGTCAGTGCGCGGGACGGGGATATGATTGCCGAGACCGGGGATAAGCTGGACTGGCATACCGGCAAAACCCTGATCGGCGTACTTGATGCATTCGATATTAAGGCCGCGCCTGTGGCGTTGCCGCTGCGCTTTCCGGTGCAGGATGTGTACCGTTTTGATGAAAACCGTATCCTTGTCGGACGGATTGAAACAGGTGTTTTGAGTAAAGGCGATACGCTGTTTTTCTCTCCGACCAATGAGCAGGCCGTTGTGACCTCTATTGAAAACTGGCCGGAAAAAGACAGCCTGATCAAGGCGCAGGCCGGGGATGTGGTTGGGATTACGCTGGATGAGCGGATCTTTGTCGAGCGTGGCCATGTTGGCTCTCACACGAAAAACCTGCCGATGCTCTCAAACGTGTTCCGGGCGTCCTTGTTCTGGCTTTCCGATAAAGCCCTGAAGGTGGGCAATCAGTACCGCGCGCGCTACGGCACTTATGAGGCGCGGGTGACGGTTCAGTCGATTGACAATGTGATTGATACGCAGGATTTAAAATCCGAGGATCAAAAAGATGCACTGGCGCGCAATATGGCCGGGGAAATCACACTGCGCGCGCGCGACCTTTTGCCAATCGATCCGTATGATCACAACCCGCGCATGGGACGTCTGGTCCTTTATGACGGGTATGATGTTGTCGGCGGCGGTATGATTTCAATGGAAGGTTATCCGGATCAGCGCAGTTCGGACAAACCAAAATCGGAAAATATTTTTGCCGTCAGTTATCTGGTCTCTCAGGAGATGCGGGCGCGGCGCTACGGTCATAAAGGCGCGGTCTTTTGGCTGACAGGCCTGTCTGGCGCCGGGAAATCAACGGTGGCGATGGCGGTGGAAAAAGAACTGTTTGACCGCGGCGTCAATGCTTACGTTCTGGACGGGGATAATGTGCGTCATGGTCTGAACAGCGATCTGGGTTTTTCACCGGAAGACCGTACGGAAAATATCCGCCGGGTCGGGGAAGTCGCCGCGCTTCAGGCCGATGCGGGCCTGGCCGTGCTGACGGCCTTCATTTCTCCCTATCAGGCGGACCGCGACCGTGCCCGGATGGCGGCGCCGCATCACTTCCACGAAATTTATATCAAGGCGGATCTGGCGACCTGTGAAGCGCGTGATGTGAAGGGGCTTTATAAAAAGGCCCGCGCCGGGGAGATCAAGGAATTTACCGGGATTGATTCTCCTTACGAAGAACCGTCCAATCCCGACCTGATTGTCGATACGCAGGCAAATAGCGTTGAGGTTTGCGTGAGCCAGGTTGTCGATTATATCGAGCAGAATATTCTGGTTTCTGCCGGTGATGATAAAAACGCCAACGGCGAAAAACTGTTCTCGGTATCTTAAGCAATGAGTGAAAAACTTTTAGATCATCCAAAAGCGCTTTGTAACGCTGTGCGGCGGATTGCCGTTGAGGCCGGTGACATTACCCTTAAATATTATGATGAATCAGGGTTTGACGGGCAGGATGTCAAAGGAGACGGGTCTCCGGTTACGATTGCCGATAAAGAAGCCGAAGCTTTCATCACAGAAAAATTGCTGGAGCTTATTCCATCCGTCCCTGTGATCGGGGAAGAGGCCGTGGCTGAAAAACGCGCACCTGATGTCAAAGATGAACCTTATTTCTGGCTTGTCGATGCGCTGGATGGCACGAAAGAATTTATCAAGGGCGGGGATAGCTATACCGTCAACATTGCCCTGATCCATCAGGGCGGGCCGGTTCTGGGCGTGGTCTATGCGCCGGCGCAAGGGGTTCTTTATGCGGCGCACGGGCCGGGAACAGCCATCCGCTGGTCTGATGAAAGTGAAACGGACAGGCCAATCCATGTCCGCGCTGCGCCCGGAGAAGGCCTGACGATTGTGGCCAGCTCTTCTCATGGCAGTCAGGACCAGCTTGAAACCTATCTTCAGGATTTCAAAGTTCAGAAAACAATTAAACGGGCCAGTTCAATGAAGCTTTGTACGCTGGCTTGCGGTAAGGCTGATTTGTATCCGCGCTTTGGTCCGACCTGTTACTGGGATATTGCTGCGGGCCATGCGGTGTTAAACGGCGCTGGTGGTGATGTTCTCAGATTTGATGACGGGCAGCCTTTATCTTATGTCCCGGGCGGGGAAGATTTTCTCAATCCTTATTTTGTCGCCTTTGGTGATCTCAGTCTTTCATCTGTTTAAGCGTTTCCGAACTTTCTTCGGCGATCTGCATGACAATCGGGGAAGAACGCTGATACATGGCAACGTGATCTCCCTGATCTTCCAGCGGCACGGCATCACGCACGCGCATCCGGACAAGGCCGAACACAACAACGGTTGCATACACGCAGGTCAGAAAGATGAAGAACATATTCTGCCCGAATAGTCCCATCATCGCTGTTACAGCGAGCGGGCCGAAAACCGAGGCCAGGCCGCTGACTAATGTCATGGTTGCACTGGCAGCAATGATCTGGCTGGATTGTAAGTGGTCATTTGTATGTGCCAGCGCAAGGGCGTAAATCGATAAAGAGGTGCCGCCTAAAAACAGGGCGCTTAAAAGGAGGAGATAAAAATTATTATTTTCTGAGATCAGAGCGCACAGGCAAAAGAATGATGACAGGCCTGACACGATAATCAAAACTTTGCGCCGGTCGAAGTTGTCGGAGCACCACCCGACAGGAACCTGGAACAAAACACCGCCAAGGATAAAGACAGCCATGAAGGTTGAGATTTGCCCGATGCTCATGCCAATGGACGCCATGTGCACAGCCGCAATAGAGAATAATGCAGAGGCCGAAAATCCTGTAATTGCAACGCCAAAAAGGCCCAGCGGTGAACTTTTATAAAGCTTTTTGACTGATACGGTTTCCGGCGCTTCAAAGGCCGGGGCCGGGCGGCTGGACAGGGAAATTGGCAGCAATGCCAAAGAGACAAGGACGGAGGTCAGGACAAAAAGCTCGACTCCTTCCGGTGATGCAATATTGAGCAAAAACTGGCCCAGTGCCATACCGGCATAAAGAACGATCATGTAAATCGCCAGCATCTGTCCGCGGTTTTTATTCGTTGCGGCCTGGTTCAACCAGCTTTCAATGACAATATAGAGGCCTGCATAACTAAAGCCGGTAAAGATCCGCACCCCGCCCCAAATGACTGGGTCGGGAAAAATGCCGTGAAGCAAAACGGTCGTCGAGGCCAGAGAGGCCAAAGCGGCGAACACGCGGATATGTCCGACTTCCTGGATCAGTTTTGGAACAAGCCATGACCCGGCCAGAAAACCGGCATAGTACAGGGACATAATGACCCCTGTTGTAATGGTTGAAAAATCTTCAATTGTTGCCCGGACCCCAAGCAAGGTGCCTTGCAGGCCGTTGCCGATCATGATCATGGCAAGCCCGAAAAACAGGGGCCAGGAAGATAGAAGAGTTGTGCGCATATACAGATTTTTCCGCGTCATAGATAAGGACTAAATCATGCTAACGGTCTTGTCTTTTTCAATCAATCGGTAATATCATAACTGACAAATATCATACTGATTGGAAATCATGTCCAACGTTCAACAATCCGGATCTACCGTTACTTACAGTCTGCATAAATTCCGTGTTCTTCTCGTTGAAGATTACGATTTTATGCAGTCTCTGGTTTCCGGGATGCTGCGCGCTTTCGGGGTCGGGGACGTTGTTATTTGCAACGGCGGTGAAGATGCAAAGGCCGCGCTATCAAGCATGGTAACAACCTCCAAGCTGGTGGATCTGGTGATTACGGACTGGATGATGCCGGAAGGAACCGGGGATGATTTAACGCGCTGGATCAGGGATCATGAGAATGAAACCATGCGGTTCCTGCCGGTTCTGACCATTAGCTCCTACGCAAATAAAGAGATGATAGAAAGCTCGCGCGATTCAGGGGCGAATGAGGCGCTTGTCAAACCTTTGTCCGGTGAAAAACTTGCCCGGCGGATCCTTGCGATTATTGACGGGCCGCGCAGCTTTGTAAAATCACCGGATTTTTTCGGGCCTGACCGGCGCCGTAAAAATAAAAACTGGACGCATGAAGAGCGGCGTAAAACAGATCCCACAACGATTGAGGTTCACGATGAGCAAGAATGACGACCCGGTTAAAGTTGAAATATTTAACCGTATTAACAGGCTGAAGGAAAAAGCCGGCGGGGTTCTTGGCAAGACGATGGGCCGGTTTAGTCCGACAAGTCTGGAAAAAGCCGATCTGGTGATTGAAGAAATGGCCGATCTCTATCCGCAGGAAATTGAGAGAAGATTGAAGGCGTTGAATGATGAATGGGCCAGGTTAAAAACAATCGATGATGCGGCTGAAAAATCCAAAAGCGTTGAACTCATGTCTAACCTGTCTATCCAGATTAAAGACCTGGCCGGGACATTTGGTTATACCCTGATGTCGGATTTTGGTGATTCTCTTTGTCAATATATTCTGGAAACAGAAATGAGCCGCGAAGAACATTCTGTTATTGTTCAGGCCCATATTGATGTGATGGAGATTGCCTTTAAGCAGAATCTCAAAAGTGATGGCGGCAAGGCGGGACAGGAGCTCAAAGAAACCGTCAAAAAAGCAATAGAGAAATACCATTAAATATAGGTTATTATTCTGTTAAGATTTATCTGTAATGATAAGTAAGAGACACGGTCTATTCTTGATCTTTAAGGGAAAATTTTCATAATGCAGTCCACGAACCACATTTTTATGGTTGAGCCGGTTGATTTTCATTCCAATCCGCAAACCAAGGCAACGAACGCGTATCAGCATGATAATGATATGAGCGCCAAGGACATCCAGAACAGGGCTGTTGCAGAATTTCGTGGTTTCCGGGATTTGCTGGTCAAACACGGCGTTTGTGTGTCGACAGCGCTTGGTCAGGACGGAACGCCGGATGATATTTTTTGCAATAACTGGATTTCAACGCATGCAGGCCGTTGCGCTGTCTTTTATCCCATGCTGGCGGAAAACCGCAGACCCGAACGCCGGGATGATCTGCTTGCGTTAATGCGCAAGATGTATACCGATATTTTTGATTTTTCCGCGCACGAACAAAAAGACAAAGCACTGGAAAGCACAGGCGCGCTTTGTCTCGACCGCGTGAATAAAACCGCTTATTTTAATGCGTCTCCGCGTGCGCATGCCGATATCGCACGGCTTTGGGCGGATACGATGGATTATGTTCTTGTGCCTTTTGAAACGGAACATGAAGGCAAACCTGTTTATCACACAGATGTTGTGATGTGGGTTGGAACCTCGATGGCCGGTGTGGCGTCTGAATGCATCAAAGATAAAGACGCCGTTCTTGGGCACCTGTCCAAGACACATGAAGTTTTGGAATTTACCAATGACCAGATGAAAGCCTTTTGCGGGAATGCCCTGGAAGTTGTCGGGAAGGGCGGCGAGAAGATGCTTGTCATGTCAACGGCTGGATTTAACGCACTTGAACCGGCGCAGCGGAAAGTTGTCGGTAAACATTACCGCACAGTGATTCAGCCAAACCTGAAAACAATAGAATATTATGGCGGCGGGTCTGCGCGCTGTATGATGCTGGAAATGTTTTAAGGCTTCCATCGTTTCATTTGATCTGCGTTGTTTCGTCGTTCGTGTATTATTTATACACGTCACTCCTCACGCCTGACTCAAATAAAACGCTGTTTGCCTTATCTGATTATGCACTCAAATCTATATGGCCGCCGCGCGGGTCTGTATAATTCTGGATATGATGATAGGTGCTTAAAGGTCCCGCGCCAGGTTGTCCTGACGCAATTTGCGCGGCGTTTAAATCAACTTCAATCTTTGTTTCTGTGTTGCCTGTTTCATCAGTAAAGCGGCTTGTGCGGCGGAAGTTGCCATCTTCGAGTTTATCAACGACGATTTCAAATGAAGTCACGCTGCCCGACGCATTTTGCTGAACCACCAGGCGGCGTGACCCGGCCTGCGTCAGTATAAATTCTTCACTGCGGGAAAAGCCGCGTCCGTCAGAGGTTTCAAATTCCTGCGCACGGCGAAAACCGTTTTCCGTTTTTTCGCGCTCATCACGGACAAGGCGCGTTTGCCCTTTGCCTGCATCTTCCAGAATAACGGCCGGAAGTTTGCCGGAGAGATAAACGGAACTTGCTTCGCTATGGGATCTGCCAATGCGCGAAGGCGCTCCAGCCGGTTGAGCCGGAGGTTTCGGGCGCTGCAGCGCCTGTAACGATGGATCCTGAAGACGAATATCCATTTAGTGTGAAAGACAGCTTTGTTTGTGAAAAGGGGGTGCACAAAGAGACAAAGAAAAAATAACAAGACACATCAGGCAGGGCACTCCTTAAAAACGCTAACCCCGCCAATATGAAACGATTTCAGCAACTCAAAAGTGCCGAAATCGATAGATACTCATAAACCGTGAAACCTCTCCCATTATGCCATTTTTAGGGTGTTTTTGCCAAGGACATCTTGCCGGGAAATGTGGATATTTCTATTGCCTGAGATAGTAAAAAAAGTTTTAATCCTGTCTATGACAACACAAACACAAAAGAACTGGCGCTGGTGGGCATCCTGGCTGCTCTGGCCGATTCTGTTTGGCGGGGCGATCAGCCTGACGGTCCTGGGGTTTGCCGGGGACAACCCGGTTTTGACTTTCAATATTATTTACCTTTCATTAGCCACGATTTTGCTCGTGCTGGAACTTGTCATGCCGCATGAAAAAACATGGCTTGCCAATGACGGTCAGACTTTTGCCAATCTGGCCCACACGCTTTTAAGTAAAGGCGTGGTGCAGGGGCTGATCGTTTTTGGCGGCGTAATCGGGATTACTTCGATGGTAACCACGGTGGCTGACCCTGGCTACGGTATCTGGCCGCGGGAATGGCCAATGGCTGCGCAGGTTGTTTTAGGCCTGATCTGCGCAGAATTCGGTTTGTATTGGGCGCACCGTATTGCGCATGAATGGTATCCACTCTGGCGGTTTCATGCCGTGCATCACAGTGTGACCAAGCTTTGGGTCATCAATACAGGGCGGTTTCACTTTGTTGATTCTGTTTTCAGTATTGCCCTTGCGATTGGTATTTTGTTGACATTGGGCGCGCCGCTTGAAGTTGTGACGTGGCTTTCTGCTGTCACCGCCTATATCGGCCTTTTAACCCACTGTAATATTGAAATGCGCTTTGGTCCGGTTTCCTGGGTGTTTAATACACCCGGTTTGCATCGCTGGCATCACAGCCGTGATTTGCGGGAAGGGAATAAAAATTACGGGGAGAATCTCATTCTCTGGGATCAGATTTTCGGCACTTATTTCAACCCGGACCGCCGTCCGCCGGTCGATATCGGGATAGCCGAAAAGATGCCGGCGCGTTTTGTTGATCAGCTTGCCTGGCCGTTTAAAGGTCTCCTTAAGTCACGGTAATATCAGGATAATTCCTATCCTTTAAAGATCCTTAAGATTTTTGCCTTATGCTAGTGGGGTAGAAAAAGGGGACTTTTACGGTGCAATTCAGTGCATGTGATTTTGTTTTGGGTGAAGGGCAATCCATTGTGATTGTTGTTCCTGCGCATCTGCCGCAGGATAAAAGCTGTACGGTTTCTGTAAGTGATACAGATATAAAATTCCGCGCGGGGTTTGAACAGCTCGCGCAGGTTAATGTGTCGCACCCTGAGGTTCTGAAACGGTTAAAAGCACAAACCGAAATCGGCATTGTTGAATATCCTGAAGGAGACCCCTGGCCGGATTGCATCACAGCGATCGGCCATGTTGAGGTTCGGAAAGGGGCTGTTCAATGAGTGCAATCATAGGAGCGCCGCTTGGTGATATGGGCAATGAGTTTACGGTTGTTGGAAATAGCACCGGCGCTGCTCAAACAATGCATATGATCGGATACGGGGTGAGTGTTGAGCATAATGTTGCCGGCCTTTCTCAGCCTGAATTACAGCCTGCCCCTTCAGCCTCTCCGAACCTGACAGTTTAACGCATTATAGAAAATTAGACAGATGACCTCCGGCTGGTCTATAGTCGGCTCCATATGACGTTTTTGCGAAGACAGGTAATCACCGCTTTTGGGGTGTGGTTTCTCTGCGCGGCGGTCTTGACCGGTGCGCCGCTTGTGTATGCGCAGGACCAGGATGCTCCCGCCCCTCAGGAAGAAGAGTCTTTTTGGGATTTCTTAACAAGTAAGGACCCGTCTGTGCCTTTGCCGGCGCGTAAACCTGCAAAACCAAAAGTGGAAAACTCCTCCTCTTTGTCTTTGAGCCTTCCGGTGAAAGATAAACTGGAACCGCGGGATGTTAAAATCTACCGGGATATTTTTGCCCTGATCCGTGAGGGCGAAATCACCAAGGCGAAAAACTGGCTGCTGGATTTGAAAAACGGCCTTTTGGTCGGTCATGCGCAGGCGGAGATTTTACTTCATCCGCTGCACAAAGCCCGGTTTGCAGACTTAAAGACCTGGCTGTCTAAATATGCCGATCATCCGCAGGCTCATAAGATCTATAAGCTTGCCATGGCCCGCGCCCCTGAAGGGGAAAGCGCCCGGTCGCCGGGCATTTCGGCGGCCAATTTTCCCTCCGGTTTGTTAGGCCGGACAGCGCCGGGAAAAATTTATAAGCCAAAGAAAAAGAAAACATCGGACGAGAAAGCGGCGGTTAAAAATCTTGAGCTTCGCATTCGCGGGTTTATCCGTAAAACACAGCCAACACAGGCTGTTCAGTTTTTAGAAAACAGCAAAGCGCGCACGCATCTTGATCAGGCGGAATATGATGCGATCCGGGCGCTCATTGCGTCGGGTTATTTTTATGCCGGTTATAACGGGCAGGCAAAAAAATATGCGCAAGCCGCGCTTAAAAAGTCAGGAAAAACAGTGCCGCTTGCAGGATGGATGTACGGACTGGCGCAGTGGCGGGATGAAAATTATAAGGAGGCTGCGAAAGGTTTTGAACTTGCGGCGAGCTCGTCTTATGCGTCCGGGTGGATGGTGTCGGCGGCGTCTTACTGGGCGGGCCGGTCTCATATGCGGCTTTCCAATCATAAGAAAGTTAGTAAATGGCTGGAGATTTCAGCCGGCTATCCGCGGACATTTTACGGGCTTGTGGCCACGCGCGCGCTTGGCCGGGATCCGGTTTTTGACTGGTCGATGCCGGATTATTCCTCCGCGCATCGCAGTTATATTTCTTCCTCACGTCATGGGGTACGGGCTGCAGCTTTAATTGAGGTTGGGGGCATTCGCCTTGCCGAGCAGGAAATTAAACTGATTGATCCGGGAAAAGATAAAAAACGCCAGGAGGCATTGGTTGCTTTTGCAAATTATTACAACCTGCCCTCTCTGTCTTACCGGCTTGGTAATGCGCTGACAGATAAAGATGAGCGGATCTATGACGCGGCGCTTTATCCGATCATGCCGTGGGAACCGGCAAGCGGGTATGATATTGATGCTGCGCTGGTTCACGCTTTTGTCCGCCAGGAATCAAAATTTCATATCTCGGCGCAAAGTGTCTCCGGCGCTGCCGGCTTGATGCAGCTGATGCCGCGGACAGCGCAGGATTTATCCGGCGGCAAAAAATTTGATACCAAGGCAGCGCTGGTTATTCTCAAAAATCCGGAAGATAATCTCAAACTTGGACAGACTTATTTAAAGCGGCTGTTAAAACATCCGGCTGTGAAGAGTGATCTTATGTCCTTGGCGATTGCCTATAATGCCGGGCCGGGCAATCTGTCGCGCTGGAAACGCGAACGCAAACGCATTGATGATCCGCTTTTGTTTATTGAAACCGTTCCTTTTGGCGAGACGCGGGCTTTCGTTGAACGTGTGCTGGCCAATTACTGGATTTACCGGGTGCGGATGAACCAGCCTAACCCGACATTGGAAGCCGTCGCCTCCGGCCGCTGGGCGGAGTTTGCCGAGAATGGGAGCAAACCTCAAAAACAATATGCGCAGCGCTGAATTTAACTCAAAAAATTAAGAACACTATTCTTCAGGTAAGGATCACCGATTGCAATTATATTGCCATCAGAAGTCAGTGTTAAAGGATTTCCCTGCCAGTCGCACATAAGACCTCCTGCGCCTTCGACGATAGGCGGCAGGGCAGCAAAGTCATAGGTGCTAAGGCCGCTTTCAATCACGACATCCAGCCAGCCATTAGAAAGCAGGCCGTAAGAATAACAATCCCCGCCCCAGACAACGGGGCCAAAGGCTTCATACATAGGTTGCCAGAGATGTGGCATTTGGCTTGGCGATGTACTGGCCACGCAGGCGGATTTTAAATCCGTGCAGGGTCGTGTCTTGACGGCTTTGCCGTTAAACAGGGTCGGCTGGCCTTTCGCGCCGATCCAGCGTTCTTTGGAAATGGGCTGGTCGATCACCCCAAGAACAGGAATATCATTTTCACACAGCGCGATGAGCGTTCCAAAAGTCGGGCGGCCAATGATAAAGCTCTTGGTGCCGTCAATCGGATCAAACACCCATGTGTAGCTATTCCTGCTGTCTTTTGGGCCGAACTCTTCCCCCAAAATCCCGTCTTCCGGGCGGTGCATCTCTACAATCTCGCGCAGGCGCTGCTCAACCCCCCGGTCGGCCACGGTCACCGGCGTTTCATCTTCCTTGGTTTCAATCTTAAAACCTTTGCGAAAATGGCGCTCAATAACGGTCCCGGCCTCATCGGCCAGATATTCGGCGAGTTGAATAAGCTCTTGCATTGCGTGGCCCTTCCAAGGTTATATAAAGACCTTAGCAAAAACGCCTCAAAGGCCACAGGGTGAAAGATGAAAACAGTACAGGATATCCGCAGCGAATTCTTGGGATTTTTTGAAAAGAACGGTCATACGCAGGTGGCCTCCAGTCCGCTTGTGCCGCAGAACGACCCGACTTTGATGTTTGCCAATTCAGGCATGGTGCAGTTTAAAAACGTCTTTACCGGCGTGGAAAAGCGTGATTACTCGCGCGCGACCACGGCGCAAAAATGCGTCCGCGCAGGCGGTAAGCATAATGACCTGGATAATGTCGGCTATACAGCGCGCCACCATACGTTTTTTGAAATGCTTGGGAATTTTTCCTTCGGTGATTATTTCAAAGAAGAAGCAATCAATTTTGCCTGGGACCTGGTGACCAAAAATTTTGGTATGCCAAAAGACAAGCTTCTGGTCACAGTTCATTCCACCGATGAAGAGGCGGCAGATCTTTGGAAGAAAATCGGCAGCTTTTCCGATGATAAAATCATCCGCATTCCAACCGATGATAATTTCTGGCAGATGGGTGATACCGGCCCGTGCGGTCCGTGCTCGGAGATTTTTTATGATCAGGGGGACGCGCTTTGGGGCGGCCCGCCGGGCAGTCCGGAAGAAGATGGGGACCGCTTCCTTGAATTCTGGAACCTTGTTTTCATGCAGTTTGAGCAGGAACCGGGCGAGGATGGAAATCCGGTTCGTACACCGCTGCCAAAGCCTTGCGTAGATACCGGTATGGGGCTGGAGCGCATGGCGGCGCTGATGCAGGGCAAGCTGTCCAATTATGATATCGACCTGCTGCGCTCAATTATTGAACATTCCGCTGAGCTAACTGGCGTATCTGCCGATGGTG
>JANQIB010000019.1 GCA_028282385.1 Alphaproteobacteria bacterium | reverse complement strand
TTCAGGATATTGCCGCGAACAACGTCGGCTTCGAGAGATTTGAACGCAGAAGCAACATGCTCTTTTGTGATCTCACCTTCTTCGGATACAAACGCTTCGAGAGCTTGTTCCTTGATGGCATCCTTGGCGGCATAGCGTTCCATCTTGTCCGTATTCTCATAGGCTTTGCGGACATCATCCTCAAATTTGGCCTGCATGTCTTCGCCGAGCTTGACCAGCGCCGGATCTTTTTCAGGCAGGTCCCAGGGCTCTTTCGCGCACATTTCGGCCAGACCGATAATGGCTTCGATTACAGGCTGGTATCCGTCAGAGCCGACTTTAACGGCTTCAAGCATTTGCGCTTCGGAAAGCTCCTGCGCTTCGGATTCAACCATCAGAACACCTTCAGTTGTCCCTGCGACAACAAGATCAAGGTTACTTTCTTCCATTTCCTGTAAGGTTGGCATCAGAACGAAATCGCCATTTACATAGCCAACGCGCGCTGCACCGATTGGCCCCATAAACGGGACGCCGGAGATTGTCAGGGCAGCCGAGCAGCCGATCATTGCCACCATATCCGGGTCGTTTTCCATGTCATGGGCCACAACCGTCGCAATGACCTGGACCTCGTTATAAAACCCGTCCGGGAAAAGCGGGCGGATTGGACGGTCGATCAGGCGGCTTGTGAGTGTTTCCTTGTCGCTCGGACGGCCTTCGCGTTTCAGATATCCGCCGGGGATTTTACCGGCCGCGTAGGCTTTTTCCTGGTAATTCACCGTGAGCGGGAAGAAGTCCTGACCGTCTTTCACGCTTTTCGCGCCAACGGCTGTACAAAGCACGGACGTGCCGCCAAGTGTTGCCATCACGGCACCATCTGCCTGACGAGCGATTTTACCTGTTTCAAGAACAAGGGTTTTACCGGCAAAGTCGATTTCTTTGCGGTAGACATCAAATTTCAACATAAATAATTCCTTTTGTGTGTTGTTCGATTTATTAACACGCCCCATCAAATGATGGCGCGGGGGCACAAAAAGGCGCATCGCAGTGTTATGTGTGGATTTATCTTCGGTGGACGATTAAAAGCGGATCCGTCTTCCGCCCTTAACAGTCAACCGGATACAAATCCTGTAAAACTGTGTTTGCGCCTGATTGCGCAGGGGTTTTGTACGCTTATATGTGTGATGTGTCAAATATATTGCTATTGACTCAGTTAAGCAAATTGATTACATAATAAAAAATTGAAAGGTTCAAATATGACATCACAAACCACTTTAGATCCGAATGAGGTTCCAGAAGATAAAGAAGTAACCATTACTTATGATGGGGAACAGCTTCAATTTACTTGGATGAAAGCGGATGGCATAGCACCTAATACTGTTGGCTTTTATAACACAGTATGGAAGCATTATTTGGAAATCGATACGTCGGATAGAGATTATATTTTCGCCTTTTAATTATCTGTTCTGAATTATATAAGAACGTATGAATTATCTTGTTTTACTCCGCCACGGGCAATCGGACTGGAACCTGCAAAACCGCTTTACGGGTTTTAAGGATGTCGATCTGACCGAGCTTGGCATAGAAGAGGCCAAAGGGGCGGGCATTCGCCTGAAAGAGGCCGGGATTTCCTTTGACCAGGTCTTTACCTCTACCCTCAAACGGGCCAATGAAACGGCTGAGCTCGCCCTCACCGAAGCGGGGCAGGAGGGCCTGATTGAGACCATGATCTACCATGATGATCTGCGCGAGCGTGATTATGGGGATCTCACAGGTCTCAACAAAGATGAAACCCGGCAAAAATACGGGGATGAGCAGGTCCATATCTGGCGCCGTTCTTACGACGTGCCACCGCCGGGCGGGGAGTGTCTTCAGGATGTCGTTGAAAAGCGCGTCCGGCCTTATTATGAAGCCCATATCAAACCGATGGTGGATGACGGGAAAAACGTGCTTATCGCTGCGCATGGGAATTCTTTGCGGGCGATGTTAATTATCCTCGGCGCTGAAACGCCGGAGACGATCAACGCCGCCGAAATGGAGACTGGCGTACCGGTTGTGTTTGAACTGGAAAACGGCGAAATCAAAAAGCGCTATGCTTTGAAATAATTTCCCCCTCACCCTCGGCTGCTGTCGCAGCCTCTTCCCTCTCCCCAGCGGGGAGAGGGTGGGCGAGCGAAGCGAGGTTGGGTGAGGGGGTAAACGAAATAGAGGATAAACATGGATATTTCAAAAATAAGTATCGGGGCGGATGTGCCCGAGGAAGTAAATACTATCATTGAAAATATGATGGGCGGCCCGCCGGTGAAATATGAGCTAGATAAGGAGAGCGGGGCGGTGCTGGTCGACCGTTTCCTGCACACGCCGATGTTTTATCCGGGCAATTACGGTTTTATCCCGCATACACTTTCTGAGGACGGCGATCCGGTGGACGTGCTGGTGATCGGCAATACGCCGGTCATGCCGGGCAGTGTGATCGCGGTTAAGCCGATTGGTGTGCTCAAAATGGAAGATGATGGCGGGCTGGATGAAAAAATTATCGCGCGGCCTGTCGACCGGCTTTTCCCCTACCATGCCAATGTCGAAGATTATACCGATCTGCGCCCGATCCTGTGTGAGCAGATCGAACATTTCTTCACCCACTATAAAGACCTCGAAAAAGGCAAATGGGTCAAGATCGGCAAATGGGGCAACGCCGCCGAGGCCAAACGGTTGATCGAAGAGGGGATTAAGAGGGCTTAAATAGTCGGCTTTTCAGTATATTTCCAAGGTGTGTAAGCAGGCAGATTGTCAGGGGTAGCATTATAATCTTCTGCACAATGCTTACTTTT
>JANQIB010000138.1 GCA_028282385.1 Alphaproteobacteria bacterium | reverse complement strand
AAGAATGACGGGCAATATATCTGGCGCACGGTCGGCGACAATAAAGTCCGCGATAGCCACGCCGCATTTAATGGCACCGTGCGCAATTTTTCCGACTCCCCTGATCCCGGTGAGGAATTTAACTGCCGCTGCTGGGCGGAGCCTGTCAATAAGTGTGCAGAACTACTAATTCAACTGAAAAATAAAAGGCTGCAACTAGCAAGCGAGAAAAAATCACTTACAAAAGCCTATAGAGATCTAAATGAAGTTTTAGAAGAGATAAAAACTGCACGAGAATCTTTGATCCAAGCCCTGGGCTTTCAAGCTATGGCTACAATTACAGGAGCAGGTAAAAAGTTAATAGATATCCTTAGCTCCATTATCGGTTATCTTTCCAAGGAAAAAGATAAGCAATCTGCATATGAACAGTTCAAAAATATTAGAGATAAATATCAGGGCCTACTCAAACATATTGAATATCTTGAAAGTAAGATAAAACAGACACAAGCAGAAATTGAACGATTAGAAAACGAATTGAAAAAACGTGGATGCCCGCTTGAATAGGATCAAAAATTTTTCTTGTAAAACTCTTTTTTTGCTTTCTGATGTCCTTTATCCATAGCAAGTTTTAGGTAAATATCTTCCAATAAATCCATCCATCCTGAATCTTCTATTTTGGCAGGTTCTGTTTTTGAAAGCTGGTAGAGTTCTTCAGCAGATTTTTGCTTCTCTGCTGCTGCAGTATCAATTTGAGATTTAAATATCTCCATGAATTCAGGCATATCCAGTGTGCTTGATTTTAAAACTTGGTAGAGATTCAAATTTTCTTCATTGCTGTGCTGAAGAATTCCTACCTTAAACATGGCGACTGTCATATCTTTATCAGGGCCGTCAGGATCACAATATTCGGAATATGCAAGTACAGCATAATCGGGTTCGTCGTTTTCAAAAATGGGACCGGATTGATGTAAGCATGCCGGGTAAGAAGAATTATCTTCGTAATTGAATTTGTTAAAGTCGGTTATAATATTTGAAAACCCTGCTACAAAAATCATTGCAGCAAAACCGAATAAACCGACGAAAAAGACCTTTATTTTCATGCTGCAATTATATTGGGCGTAGAATTAAAAACCAATAGTGTTAAATTAAACCAATGTAGACTAAGTCCACATTTTGTGACGGTATTTCAGGGGTTTACAAAAAATGTAGGTCAACATAAAATCTTAATGTAGACTCACATTAACTTTTACCATCCAGCTCTTCAGCGATAATATCCTTACGCGAAAGCTTGCCGATCATGGTTTTCGGCAACGGTTCTTCGCGGAATTCAATCCGTTTGGGCAGTTCCATCGGAGAAAGTTTATCCTTGAGGAATTCTTTTAAATCTTCAATCGTCAGGGTCCGGTCTTCCTTGCATTTGATCCAGGCTTTGACGATTTCCCCGCGCTGGGAATCGGGCAAGCCGGCAACAATACATTCCTCCACTGACGGATGCAGGTAAATCGCCTCTTCGACATTGCGCGGATAGACATTATAGCCATTGGTGATGATCATATCTTTTATCCGGTCAACGATATAGACATAGCCGTCTTCATCCATGACAGCCACATCACCGGTATGAAGCCAGCCATCCTTGATTGTCTCTGCCGTTGCGTCCGGCTTATTCCAGTAGCCTTTCATCACCTGCGGCCCACGGATAAGAAGCTCACCGCGTTGATCATCTCCGGGATCACCGGGCGGGTCTTCCCCTTCATAAATATCACTGGCCACACGCACCTCTGTGCCCGGTAATGGAAGACCGATTGATCCTGCCTTGTTTTCACCAACCGCCGGGTTACAGCAGACAACAGGCGAGCTTTCTGTCAGGCCGTAACCTTCAACAACAACGCAGCCTGTTTTTTCTTCAAACGCTTTCTTAACTTCAACCGGAAGCGCAGCGCCGCCGGAAATACAGTAACGCAGCGATGTCAGATCATATTTATAAACTTTTTTGTGATTATTAACGCCGTTATAAATCGCCGGCACGGCCGGAAAGTAATGTGGTTTACGCTTATTGATCAGGGCCAGTGTTTTATCCAGTTCAAACCGCGGCAGGGCAATAATCTCAAAACCAAGCCGCACTGAAAAATTCATCACGGCCGTCATCGCAAAAACATGAAAGAAAGGCAGCACGCCGAGCATCCGCCCCTGCCCCTCTTCAATATCGCCGCGGGCCCACATCGCAGCCTGCTCCGTATTGGCAACAATATTGGCATGGGTCAGCATTGCGCCTTTAGGCACACCGGTGGTCCCGCCTGTATATTGCAATAAAGCGATATCTTCTTCAGGATCTATACTAACCGGTTTTAGTTCACCCACATCTTCAGTAATCTCGTGAAACCAGCTTGTGCGCTTTGGGTGATGAACTTTGGAAAGCTCACGTCCTTTGAAGAGTTTAAACAGGAAATTTTTAGGAGGTTTTAATATGTCCGTAAAACGACATAAAATTATATGATTAAGCCGCGTGTCGTGCAGCATTTTATGCATCTTGTCATGCAATATTTTCAGATCGAGTGTGACTACAATATCGGTTTCACTGTCTTCAATCAGGTGCGCCAATTCGCTTTCCGCATAGAGCGGGTTGAAATTCACAACGCTCGCCCCGGTCCTCAGAATCCCGTAATAGGCAATCACGTAATACGGGCAATTCGGTAAAAACAAGCCAATCTTGCTGCCTTTTTGAACGCCCATTTTCTGCAAAGCTGCTGCGAATTTCAGGGATAACGCATTGATCTCAGACCAATTTTGCCGGTACCCCATAAAGTCAAAAGCAGGACGCTGCCCGTACGCGTCAGCCGTACGATCAAGCATTTCATAAACCGGCCCTGTTTTAATCTCGGCATCCCAATGTATGCCTTCAGGATAAGAGTGGGCCCAGGGTGGTGAGGAAGTAGAAGTATCAGTCATCGCTCATCTTTTTTGTTGGCTAAGGGTTTGAGTGTAGCGCGACTTGAAAGATTTGCATAGAAGCTCTGCACAAAAAAGAAAAGACATAAATTTTAAAAACCGTCCGTTGCCGCCTGATTCAAAATAGGTTAAGATTCTATCATAGGTATTCGCCTCACTATGAGTTTTCTATTTGTAAGTCTTGTGTTTAATGCTCTTTAAATTTGTATAAGGATGTCCCGCTTTGAGTATGGAAGCGCTACTGGAACAATATCCCGAACCATCTTCCCCTCCGGTTCGTGTCAAACTGAAATGGTTTAATGCAACAAAAGGTTTCGGCTTTGTCGTGCCCGAGGAAGATCCATGTGATGCATTTGTGCATATCACAACGCTTCAGGATGCCGGTGTGAATGAGCTTGGTGAAGGAGCAATCCTGTCATGCTGCGTTGTTAAAGGCCCGAAAGGCGCTCTTGTCACTCATGTCATGGAGCTCGTTGAGCAAGGAAATGAGCCCTCTCCTGTGTCCTTCCGCCTCGACCCGGAAGAGGAAAAAGATCTTGTGACAATGGAAGGCACCGTCAAATGGTATAAGCCCGATAAAGGTTTTGGCTTTATTATCCCCCAGGACGGCCAAAAAGATGTCTTTGTTCATAAAAGTTGCCTGGAACGCAACGAGCTTTCTATTCTTATTCCTGGCCAGCGCGTTAAAATGACAATCCGCGACGTCACCAAAGGCCGTGAAGTCGTCGAGTTCGAAATTATCGAATAAACTTTTTAATTAAATTCAGAGATTGGCTTTTCTCTTTTAAAAAGAGATTTTATTTTACCTGTTATCCGGCCACGTAAATGCCCTGCCTTATCCCGCATCATCAGCGCGGATGGTGTAACGATCAATGTCAAAATTGTTGAAAAGGTCAGGCCGAACACAACAGCCGTTGCCAGCTGAACCCACCATTGCGTTGACGGCGCGCCGACTGTCACATCCCGCGCGGTAAAATCAATATTCATTTGCAAAACCATCGGGATCAGACCAAGAACGGTTGTGATTGTTGTTAACAGAACAGGGCGTAAACGCTGTGCGCCGGTACGTAAAATCGCCTCGCGCGTATCAAATTTTTGCCGTAAGTAATCAAACGTATCGATCAGGACGATATTATTGTTCACAACAATCCCGGCCAGCGCGATCACACCCACGCCCGACATGATAATGCCAAAGGGCTGGGCCGTGACGAGCAAACCGATCATCACCCCAATCGTCGACATAATCACGGCAAAGAGGATCAAAAAGGCACTGTAAAAACTGTTAAACTGGGTCACCAGAATAATCGCCATCATAAAGAGCGCAATAATAAAGGCTTTTGTCAGGAAGTTCTGCGCTTCCCGCTGATCTTCATCTTCTCCCTTGAATTTGATTTCAACGCGTGGATCAAGCTTATCCTTATTTTCTACAACCCATTGTTTAACCTGGGTCACCTTCGCATCAACATTCATGCCTGGCGGCAAATCCGCCTTCACACTCATCACGCGGCGTTGATCCGTTCTATTCACAACGCCAACAGCATCTTTTGGCACACGCTTAACAAAATTGGAAATCGGAACAGACCCGTTCCCTGTATCAATTCTGACCTCATCAAGCTGGTCAATCGTCCGCTGTGCATTGCGGTGACGGATCACAATATCAATTTCCTCATCGGAATCATTCGGCCTGTATTCAGCAACTTCCAGCCCGTTCGTGATCATGCGTATATAATCACCTATGATCGATATATCGACGTCGAACTTGGAAGCCTGCGCCCTGTCAACCTGAAGCTCCCATTCAATACCCGGTAAGGGCCTTGTATCTTCAACATCAATAAAGCCGCCAATCTCTTCAAGCGATGTACGCACCGTCTCAACCGCATCTGGCAACAGATCAGGAAAGCGGCTGGCAATCTGGATTTCAACGGCTTTTCCGCCTTGCGGGCCTTCTTCCTGTTTGCGCGTTTCAACATGCATTCCAGCCAAATCTGCTGTCCGGTCACGGATCTCCTGCATAATTTCATCCGCGGTTTTTCGTTCCTGCCAGTCGGCAAACTCGATCGTGATCTTCCCAATCACATCTTCGGCAACATCCTCATTTCCCTGGCTATCCTGCTTGCCCGCTTCTGTGTAAAAAACATCAACACCTTTAACGTCCAAAATGCGCTCTTCAACTTTACGCACCAGCATGTCTTTTTCGTAGACAGATAAATTCCCGCGCGCATGGATCAGGACCGTTGCCGCCTTGGGCTCAATATCAGGAAAGAACTCAACGCCATGCCCGTGCGTTGCGTAAAACCACTGTATTCCAATCAACAGGCCAACTGTTGCCAGAATAATCAGGCCCGGAACACGCAAAGCCTTATCCAAAAACCGGACATAAACACCCGTATAGCCGGCCAGAGAGCGCACATCTCCCTCTTCCCCGGCAGATAAATGCTTCAGGGCTTCGGACTTCATTGCCCCGGCCTTGCCAAAAATCGAGCCCAGAACCGGAACAAACACCATCGCCATAAAAAGAGAAGAGCCCAGCACCGCAATCAGGGTAATCGGCATATATTTCATAAATTCACCGACAATCCCCGGCCAGAAGAGCAGTGGCGCAAAAGCCGCCAGCGTTGTTGCTGTCGAGGCAGTAATCGGCCAGGCCATACGCTTTGCCGCTGCCCTGTAGGCCTCTTTCTTTGGCAGCCCTTCGGACATTTTCCGGTCGGCATATTCCGTCACAACAATCGCCCCGTCGACAAGCATGCCGACAGATAAAATCAGGGAGAAAAGAACAACAACATTAACCGTCAGACCCATAATATAAAGCAGCATGACACCTGATAAGAACGCGCCCGGAATAGCAATCCCGACAAGTCCCGCCGCCCGTACCCCCAGCGCGGCAACAATAACAATCATCACAAGCAGCACGGCGCTGATCATATTATTTTCAAGGTCCGACAGCATGGTCCGGATATCATCGGACTGATCGAGTGTATAACTCACAGTAACGCCATCCGGCCAATATTGCTGCTCGGCTTTAACAAGAGCCTGCACAGCCTCTATCGTTTCGATAATATTTTCACCGGCGCGTTTGACAATATTCAGAGCAACCGCACGCTCCCCGTTCATCCGGGCGAAATTTTCAGGATCTTTAAAGGTCCGGCGAATTTCGGCAATATCTTTTACCTTGATCACGGAATCGCCCTGTGTGCGCAGCGGCATATCCATGACATCTTCAACACTTTCAAACAGGCCGGGGACTTTAATCGCAAACCGTCCAACACCTGTATCCAGGTCTCCCGCGGCAACAAGCTTGTTTGAGCGCTGAAAGAACTGAATGACTTCGGGACCGCTGAGGCCATAGCTTTCGATCATCACCGGATCAACCAGGATTTCGACAAGCTCATCCCGGTCTCCCGAGATATTCGCCTCTAAAACCGTACCGATTGTTTCAATCTTATCCTGCAGATTACGGGCAAGCCGCAATAGGGTCCGTTCAGGCACATTGCCTGATAATGCGACAACCAAGACCGGAAAGAGAGAAAAGTTAACCTCGGTTACCTTTGGATCACTGTCCATGCTTTCCGGGAGATCAGGCCGAACTTGGTCGACCGCTTTCTGAACGTCATCCAGCGCCTTTTGTTTATCAAACCCGGCCCGGAATTCCAGAAGAACAAAGCCTCCCCCCGTATAGCCAGAGGCGCGCATTTCCTTCAGACCTTCAATACTGGCCAGCTCCTGCTCCATCGGGCGAACGAGAAGCCGCTCTGAATCATCCGGGGAAATCCCTTCCAAAAACATCGAGACATAAATAATCGGAATATCAATATCCGGATTGGCTTCTTTCGGGATTGAATTATAAGCGTAAGCGCCTGAGATCAGGATTAAAACAAGCAAAGACAGCGCCGTGCGGGTACGGCTCATCGCCGCATCAATAATCGGCGCCATCATAGCAGGCCATCCTCTTTTGCCTGAATAGGCTCAACCGGCTGTCCCGGTAAAACAAACTCCTGGCCGACCGTGATCAAACGCACTTTTTCAGGAAGGCCATCCACCCATAAATGTTCGGTTGTATCCTTGATCAGTCTGACTTTTGTAAACTGCACGATATCATTCTCATCCAGCGTTTTGATCCCAACCGTGCCATCATCGGCCAGAGAGAGGATAGAGGGTGAGATTTTATGCGCCAGACGCTCACTTAAGGGGATCCGGATTTCTGCCGTTAATCCCTCACGGATTTCGTGATCCGGATTAGCCGCCTGAATTTCAACCGGGAATGTCCGCGTATCGACATTGGCAGCCGGAGCAATATAGGTGATTTCACCTTTAATGCTGCGGTCCATTAAAAGATTGGCAACGGCTTCTCCTCCAAGCCGGGCTTGCACGACCTGGTTTTCTGTCAAAAACCCTTCCACTTCAATTGGATCCAGATCAACGAAAGAAAAAACCTGGTCCCCAACCGACAGATAATCCCCGATTTCGATATATTGCTCATTAATAACACCGTCAAAGGGGGCCTTGATCTCAATCTTGGCCAGATCGACGCGCGCTTCTTTCAGTTGCGCCCGGGCAGATTCAAGCTGCGCGCGCGCCTCGGCGAGCCGGACCTGTGAATTAAAACCTTTCTTCGCCAGTTCTTTAGATGCCTTATATTGAATATTGCGCTGGTTCACCAGCTGCTCAGCCTCTGCCACACGAGCCCCGCGATCGCGTAATTCCAGCTTGGCAATAACCTGCCCTTCTTCAACGATATCGCCTTTTTCAGCCAAAAGTTCAGCAACCTGCCCGGCTGTTTCAGCGCTGATATCAATTTTCCTGGACGCGCGTGTACGGCCAGTGACCGTAATTTCATCACGCATGGGCTGGGCACTACTCTCCCGAATACGGACCTGTACAAGCCCATTCTCATCATTTTGGCTGACTTCACTGACATTGTCAGTCCCGGAACTGCCAAAAATCAGACCTGAACCGATCCAAAGCACCGCCAGGGTGGCAATAAACAAAGCAATAAAAAGGGGATTTCTCATATGGTTTTTATATCGTCTTTCCGATCCGGCATCAAAGGTTATATAGGACAAAAAGATATAGAAAAAAGCCGCCCCCTTTAAGGAGGCGGCCAAGATCATGCGGTTTACTTGACGAAAGGAGGAGAGAGACTGATTTTCCTTAAAGTCTAGCCCTTAAACTTTCAGGATGATCAGCTACTGGCCGCATGTTTAATATCAAAATCCTGAGGCGCGCCGGCCTGACCATCCAGATGGTCGACATTGATCACCTTGCTGCGCGAGACAAGCTGGTAGGCAATCTTGGCATGCTCTTCACAATATGGAAGCCCGTCAACGGTTTCACATCCGCAAAATGAGAAATTCTCCTTGTCCCGGGGGTCGCCATTCGGCCAACGACAACCTTTAGGACCGAGTTCGGATAGCGGGATTTCCTTGCCCTTAAAATTAATATTCTTGATGACCGGCTGTTTTTTAATTTTCGGCCGGTCGGCTGGAGACGCTGTCTTCACGCTCTTTTTATTCTGCTGAATGGGAGAAGCCCGACTTGAAAGCTTTAAACGGTGAGCCTTCCCGATCACAGCATTACGGGTCACCCCTTCCCCAAGAACTTTTGCAATTTCAGCTGCGGTTTTTCCTTCACCCCAAAGCTGCTTTAACAGATTGACCCGTTCATCGGTCCAACTCATATCTTTTTCTCCTTGAATCCCTACACACTGGACTTATCACACTGTCCAAACGGAACTTACATATTTCATTTTGAAGATGGATTGACTGTAACAGGGCAGAGTCACCTCGAAAAGATGGGGGGGCGAATCAGTGATTCGTTATCCACATAAAAAGAGTTTTCCAGACTTGACGTATCTGTTTTCGGAGCAAAGATCGTTTTGATTGAATTACGAACGAGGAGCGATGCGTAGACGAACCCTACGTGAGCGACGAGTGAGGACAGTCAAGCAAAACGATCACCGCTCCAGGCCCCAGAGTGAGAAATGCTCGTCCTTTTCCATCCAGTTTTCACGGACTTTGACAAACAAATTGAGATGCACCTTACACTCCATAATCTCTTCGAGTTCTTGTCGTGCGGCCGTTCCGATTTTTTTAATCATCGCGCCACCTTTTCCAAGAATAATTTTTTTATGTGCCTCCCTAGCCGTCAAAATAATCTGTGAGATTTTCAGATCACCATTATCAAAACGCTTCCAACTTTCCGTTTCAACGGTAAGCGCATAAGGAAGTTCTTCCTTTAAATGTATAAAAAGTTTTTCACGTGTGATCTCTGCGGCCAGCAAAATTTCCGGCATATCGCTCGCCTGATCTTCAGGAAATAAAAACGGGCCTTCAGGCATTTGCTGCTCAAGAAGGGCTGCCAAGTCACCTGTGCCATCCCCGTCAAGAGCACAGATCATAAGGGTTTCAGAGAAGTTATAGGCCTCATTTAATGACTTCGCGAGCGTCATTAAATCCTCTTTTTTAGCCTTGTCTGTTTTATTGAGCGCTAAAATAACAGGTGTTTTTTTCTGTGAAAGTCCTTCCAGAATATCTTTGGTTTCTTTCATCCGGGTGCGCGCCGCATCAACAACCAAAATAATAGCATCTGTATTCTCAATCCCCTCCCAGGCTGATTTGACAATTGCTTTTTCAAGCGTCCGGTTTTCGCCCGGGTTAAAAATACCCGGCGTATCAACAAGAATAATTTGCGTATTCTGATGCATCATAATGCCAAGAACACGCGTGCGTGTTGTTTGCACTTTTGGAGACACAATAGACACTTTGGTCCCGGTCAGTTTATTGACAAGGGTAGATTTTCCCGCATTCGGCGCGCCGATCACAGACACATATCCGCATTTTGTTTTTGGCTGTTCCAAAAGATTAGCCCTTTAACCTGGCGAGCATTTGCCGCGCCGCCGTTTTTTCTGCCTGACGCCGGGACGGCCCTTCGGCCTGAACCGGGTCTTCCCCTTCAATGACCAATTCAATCGTAAACATCGGGGCATGATCAGGTCCGATTTTATCAATCACTTCATAGACAGGAAGCGGTAAGGATTTTGCCTGAACCCATTCCTGCAGCTCTGTTTTAGGATCCAGCGGCGCCTCTGTCAGGGTTTCAATATTATCGCCCCAGAATTTTAGAACAAAGTCCTGCGCGCAGCTATAACCGCCATCAACAAAGATCGCACCAATCAGGGATTCCAGGATATCGGCCAGGATATTTTCATTCTCCGCGCCGCCTGACTTGCGCTCGGAGTCAGATAAAATAATATAATCGCCGAGCTTATTCATGGACGCAATCACCGCCAGTGTGCGCCCCTGCACCAGCGCCGCATGGCGTTTAGCAAGCCCACCCTCCCGCTCGCCCGGAAAGGTTTTAAACAGCGCATGGGCAATGACGAGCCCCAAAACACGGTCACCAAGAAATTCCAGCCGTTCATAATTATAGCCTTCCGCAGTACTGGAATGGGTCATGGCCCGCTCCAGCCAATGCGGATCTTTAAACTCGTAACCAATCAGCTTTTGCAGCGCTTCGAGAAGATCTTTGTTTTGAGGAGAGACCGGCATGGTTATTCCGAACGAACCGGTCCTATTGTGTCCAGAAGACGCCCGTAACGGATCGCGCCGGGCCAGGTCCAGGGCTTAAACAGGCTGGCGCTTTGATCAATCGAAAAGAACAAAATATCCGCGCGGCCGACAAGATTGTCATAAGGGACAAAACCAACCAGATCACTGACCCGGCTATCCTGTGAGTTATCACGGTTATCGCCCATAAAGAAGTAATGCCCTTCAGGCACAAGATATTCTTCTGTGTTATCAAGACCTTCAAGATCACTTTCTTCATAAATACGGTGCATCACGCCGCCCGGAAGGGTTTCGATATATTCCATCATCGTATCTTCAACCCCGTAACCGTTATCAACTTTCTTCAGGCCGACCGCCTCCCGCGGAACTTTTTGGCCGTTAATATAAAGCCGCCCGTTTGTGACCTGGATACGCTCTCCCGGCATCCCAACAAGACGTTTGATATAATCGACAGACGGATTAGAGGGCAGCTTAAATACAATCACATCACCGCGCTCCGGTTCTTCGGCAAATTCCCGGCCTTCAAATTTAATAACACCAAACGGGAAGGAATGCTGGCTGTAACCATAAGAGGGTTTACTGACAAAAAGATAATCCCCGATCTTAAGTGTCGGCAGCATGGAGCCAGATGGAATATTAAAAGGTTCATAGAGAAAACTACGGATAATCAGAGCAAGAAAAACGGCAATAATCGCTGTTTTAAAGAATTCTCCCATATCACTGCCTGTTTGCTGGCGAGCTTCCAGCTCAGCCTCATGCGGCCGGCTGCCAACCTTGGCCCGGCGCGCTCTTAAATCATACTGAGTATCGTCTTCACTATTGCTCATAATCCTTAACTCTTAGCCGACAGGCCCTTTAAAAGCCAGACCTAAAGCGCCTCTATCACCACTAAAGCCTGCGCAATTGGCGGTTCATCGGTCAGAGTCAGGTGGATATAGGCTGTTTTTCCTTCCGGGGTCATTTCTTCAAGCCGTCTTTTGGCCCCGCCCGTTAAAGCCAAAGTCGGTCGTCCCAGCGCATCATTTACCACGCCGATATCTTTCATATAAACACCAGATGAAAATCCTGTGCCCAGCGCCTTAGAACAAGCCTCTTTCGCTGCAAAACGTTTGGCATAAGTGGCGATATGTGTCCCGCCATCCCGCCGTCTCTCAGCTTTTTCTATTTCGGTAGAGGTAAAACAGCGCTCAATAAATCGCTTTTCAAACCGCGCCATCACTTTTTCAACGCGCCTGATATCAATTAAATCCGATCCGGTTCCGATAATCATGTCTATTTTGCCTGCCCTGTGACTTCCTTGGCCACTTTATGCGCTTTACGCTGAATACGCAATTTCCGGGCAAGCCGGGCGCCTTTAATCATGCTGTAAAAAACGTAATAAAAAGCCGGAGAACTCACCGCCGCACATAAATACCCGCCGACAATCATCGGGAAGAGAAGCTTCATCGGCTTATCCATCATTTCATCCAGTTCCATCGGCCCCGGCAAATCCTGGAAATAATCGCCAAAACCGAAAAGCCAGAATACCGTTTTTCCAACATGGTAACCAATCCAGAATAAAAACGGGAAGGTCCAGGGATTGCCAAAAGCCGTCCCGATAATAGACGCAATATAATTCCCCCTGAAAATCCAGCAGAAAAACGCTGCCTGGATCAAATGCGTTCCGAATGCCGGTGTCCAGGACACGGCGCAGCCAATGGCAAGACCGGCTGCGATTGAATGCGTTGAATCGGAAATCCGAATTGTTCTGTGCTTATAGTAACGCAATGTGCGGACCCAGCCCATGCGCGGCCACATTAAATTGCGAATTTTATCCCGAATGGGTTGCTTTTCCCGGCGTTTGAGGATCATGCTATTTTAAAGATTCAATGTGTTTTTTATTTTTTGAAACTCTAGAAGGGTTTTATGACCAGGTCTAGCGCCTGTTTGTTTTAAAATATAAGAAGCACATAACACGCCCACCTCAATAGATTTTTCATAAGATAATTTATTTACCATGCCGCATAAAGTTCCTGCTGCGAAACTATCACCTGCCCCCACAGTATCAACAATAGAATCGGTTTTGTGCGCAGGAACTGAATATATGTTCCCACTCTCTATAATACACGCACCCTTGTCGCCTCTCGTTATAAATAATGTTGGTGTGCATAAAATTTCTTCAAGACAATCAACTTCAAAAAAACTAGAGGCTTCATTCTCATTCGCAAATATAAAATCTGCATTTGTTAAAATGAATTCACGTGCCTTTTTATAACAAGGATTATTAACTTCCATATCATGAATAGTGATGGCAGTTTTTATTTTTTTACTCTTACAGATACCAATAAAATCACAAATGATTTTGTATGCTTCACCATTAAGTACAAGGCCTTCTATAAAAACAAAACCTGCATGATTTTCGTTCAGAACACTCAACAAAGAATCTTTATCAAACTGATCTGCTACACCTTTATTGTAAGCAAATGTCCTATCACCATCAGGGGAAACCAGGACAAGGCAAGTAGGTGATATGTTTTTTGAACTGGAATTAAGCGTATTTCCCTGAAAACAAACAGATAAATTTTTTAACTCATTTATAAAATTCTGTCCTTGTACATCATCACATACATTACCGATATACATCGTTTTACAATTCAGAGCACCCAGACATGATATTGTGTTGGCAGCAGGCCCACCTCCTTTGTAAACCGGTGTAACCAGCTTTTCAAAAAGATTTTCAAGACGGCTCGGCTTTACACTATTTCCAATATTTTTTGTCAGGGAATTTGTAGAGAAAAAATCTTCCTCTACATTTGCAATGATATCTGTGTATGCCCGGCCAATGGCGATGACATCATAATCCATATTTACCGCCCACGGGCACGCTCAACGCTTGTAATTTCCGGCGAAGCGCGCAGGGCTGCAATCACATTGCTTAAATGCCGCGTGTCATTGACATAGATATCAATCAGCATGTCCCAGAAATCCATAGAACGATTCGTAATTTTCAGGTTAGTAATATCCCCCCCACTTTTGGCAATGACAGTTGAAATTGTCGCAAGCGCGCCCGGCTTGTTTTCCATCGTGATATTAAGCCGCCCGACATGCGCTTCGGGGCTGTCCGGCCCCTCTCCCCAACTGACATCCAGCCAGCGCTCCGGTGTATCGGCAAAGGTCTCCAGCGTTTCACAGTCAATTGTATGGATGGTTACGCCTTTGCCAGTCGAAACAATTCCGACAATCCGGTCGCCGGGAAGCGGATGGCAACAGCGCGCAAAATGCACCGCCATCCCCGGGATAAGACCTTTAATCGGGACCGGCGCGGAGCTCTCTGACAAACGGGCCATCGCAATATCTTCTGTTCCTTTTGAAGGTTTTTTTGCAGGCTCCGTTTTATGTGCCGGGAAAATCGTTTTGAAAATATCACGCGCGTTAAAATGGCCTGATCCGATATTGGCGTAAATATCATCCGCTTCATTGACGCGCATTTGTTTGACGATTCCTGAGACCGCTTTCTCAGTGAAATCATACCCTTCAGCCTGGAAGATCTTTTTCAGCATCGCCTGACCCAGTGCGATATATTCGCCGCGCTGTTGCTGACGGACAAACCGGCGGATATGAGATTTGGCCTTCCCGGTTACGACAAACCGTTCCCAGGTCGGGGACGGGTTTTGTGTCTTGGCGGTAATCACCTCTACCTGGTCGCCGTTTTGCAGCCTGGTATTAAGTGGTGCAATCCGGCCGTTTATCTTAGCGCCGACACAGCGGTCCCCGACATCGGAGTGAATACCATAGGCAAAATCCACCGGCGTGGCTCCGTTTGGCAGTTCAATCAGATCGCCTTTGGGAGAGAACACATAGACCTGTTCCTGAAAGAGTTCGAGCTTTGTGTTGTCGAGAAAATCTTCGGGCTTTTGCTCCTGATCGAGAATCTCCAAAAGCTCGCGCAGCCAGCGATATTTACGAACATCATCCTGATTGGCACGGATCTCGCCGTCTTTATAAGACCAGTGCGCGGCAACCCCCATATCCGCTTCAAAATGCATTTCCTGCGTACGAATCTGGATTTCAATGCGTTGATTTTCCGGGCCGATCACGGTCGTATGAATTGAGCGGTAACCATTTGGCTTGGGCGTGGAAATAAAATCTTTAAAACGCCCCGGCACGGTCGGATAGGTTGAATGGATAATGCCAAGCGCATGATAACATTCCCCGACATTTTCAACCACAATCCGAAACGCCATAATGTCAGAGAGCTGCTCAAAAGCGACATTTTTACGCTGCATCTTTTTCCAGATCGAATAGCCTGTTTTTTCCCGGCCGGTAATATCGGCCTTGATTTTTTCCTTTTCCATCAGGGAAGACAGCGCACTGATAATTTTTTTAACAAGGCTCCCGCCTTCCTTCCGCAAAAAGGTCAGGCGGTTTTGAATGCCCTGCCGTGCCTCGGGGTTGAGCGTTGTAAAACACAAATCCTCAAGCTCCTCCTTCAGCGAATGCATCCCGATCCGCTCCGCCAGCGGCGCATAAATCTCTAATGTTTCGCGGGCAATACGCTGGCGTTTTTCGACCTTGCTAATCCCCTCCAATGTGCGCATGTTATGCAGCCGGTCGGCAAGCTTGACCAAAAGCACACGGATATCTTCGGACATCGCCAAAAGCAGTTTACGGAAATTCTCTGCCTGCTTGCCTTTGGCGGTCTGGCTTTCAATCTTGGTCAGTTTGCTGACCCCGTTCACAAGGTCGGCCACATCCTTGCCAAACTGACGTTCAAGATCTTCGTATTTTGCGCTTGTATCCTCCAGCGTGTCATGCAGGATCGCCGTAATAATCGAGGTTTCATCCAGCCTCATCTGTGCCAGGATAAGCGCCACCTCCATTGGGTGGAGATAATAGGGCTCGCCGGAGCCGCGCATCTGCCCGTCATGATATTTTTTGGCAAATTTTACAGCCTTTTCGACCTGTTCAAGATTAATGTCAGGATCAGATTTCAGGATCTGGTCCAGTAAGATACGTTCGCGCTCTTCAGGAGTATTCGTCGGTTGAGCTTCAGTCATATCGCGCGGGCTGTTCATTTAGTTTCGGGCATTACGTTATATAAGGTTTCACTCTAACACGCGGCGGATAAAAAATCATCCCGCAAGTAACTATCTGGCTGATAAAAAACAAAAAAACCGGGCATAAGCCCGGTTTTTAAAACACTTATTTATAAGATCATTTAGCCTTGGATATCACCGCCGGCAAGATCGGCAAGAGAGGGCTCATCACTGCTTTCCACTGCATCCACGGCGCTATCATCATCTGCAGGCGCCGGATTATCTAAAGAGCCGGATGCCGCCTGCTGGGCCAAACGGCCCCATTCTTCTTCACCGTCCATGGAATCAATGACATCTTCGCTATCATCATCCATCGCGATAATACGTTGTTTCCCGCGGATCAGATCCTCTTTCAGCTCTTCAACATCAACCGTCTCATCAGCAATTTCACGCAGCGCGACAACCGGATTTTTATCATTATCGCGCTCAACAGTCAGCGGCGCGCCAGAGCCGATTTTACGGGCACGCTGGGCAGCCACCATTACCAGTTCAAAGCGGTTTTCAAGTTTTTCAATACAATCTTCAACGGTCACGCGGGCCATGGTTTTTCCTCACTTTTCGAAAATTCGAAGCCGTTTATAAGGGGTTTAAGCCAAAACTTCAAGGTTTAACTGCTCACTGGCCAAACTCTTCAAAACATGGCAAAAAACGCCCATGAGCTTACTCCAGCCAGACCATGACTGCACCTTATGCCCGCGCCTTGCTGCTTTCCGGCAAGAAAACCGGTCGGCGTTTCCGGATAAATTCAACGCCCCTGTGCCCTCCTTTGGCGGGCAGGAGGCCCGTTTGCTGATTGTCGGCCTGGCGCCGGGCCTGCGCGGGGCCAATTTCACCGGTCGCCCCTTTACCGGGGATTATGCCGGCGACCTGCTCTACCAGACTTTACTGGATTTTGGGTTTGCCAAAGGGGCCTACAAAGCCGACCCGCAAGACGGATTAGAGCTAATAGATTGCCGGATTACAAATGCCGTGCGCTGCGTCCCGCCGGAGAACAAACCTGTCGGCGCTGAAATCACCGCCTGCCAGCCCTTCCTGAAAAATCAGATTGAGAACATGCCGAATTTAAAAGTGATCTTAACGCTCGGCCTTGTGGCCCATAATGCCACGCTGCGCGCCAGCGGACATAAACAAAGTGCCTTTAAATTCACCCATAACGGCGCGCATGATCTGGGCGGCGGACATATTATGATCGGGAGCTATCACTGCTCACGCTATAACACAAATACGCGGCGCCTCACGGAAGAGATGTTCCGTGAGGTGTTCCAGCATATCAAATCTGTTTTGTAATTTTTGTTATTCAGCGGCTTCAGGAATGTCCGCCTCAGCAACCTGACTCTCCTGATCCTGTTCAGGAGCGGCTTCCTGTTTTGCATCACCACGAATTTCACCCAAAAAGGCGGAAACCTGGGTTTGCAGCTCTGCCGACAAATCAGCAAGATCGTTTGCTGAGGACAGAACTGTCTGGGCCGACTGACCGGTCTCATCGGCATTTTGACGAACCGTCACGATATTCTCGGACACTTGCTGCGTACCGGTAGACGCCTCCGCAACATTGCGGCCAATTTCAGCCGTTGCAGAATTTTGCTCTTCCACAGCGGCCGTAACGGTTGTTGTCGCCGCATCAATATCTTTAACGCTCTTGATGATTTTTTCCATCGCTTCAACAGAACCGGTAATCGCATCCTGAATACGGGTCACACGACCATCAATTTCTTCTGTTTTCTGCGCTGTTTCATTGGCCAGCTTTTTAACTTCATCAGCAACAACGGCAAATCCTTTTCCGGCTTCCCCGGCCCGCGCCGCTTCAATTGTTGCATTCAGGGCCAGCAAGTTTGTCTGCTCGGCAATATCCTTAATTGCCCCGACAACCTCACCAATAGAGATTGCCATTTCCTGAAGTTCATTCACAGCCTGGCTGGTGCTTTCCGCTTCGTTTGAAGCATTACGTGCCATGCCAGCAACAGATGTGATTTGCTGGCCGATCTCGGCAGCAGAAGCTGTGAGTTCCTCTGTCGCAGCTGCAACCGTTTGTACATTGGCATCTGCCTCAGTCGCCGCAGCAGCCACCGTGCCGCTAACTTCGGATGTTTGCGTCGAAGCTGCTGACATTTGCGTCGATACAGCCTGCATATCCTGGGCAGCATTGGTCAGGGAAGAAATAACACCTGCCGTGCGCTCATCAAAGTCATTGGCCAGTTTGTGCATGGCGGCCTTCTTCTCTTCTTCAGCACGGGCTTTGTCTTTTTCCTGCTGGGCTTCCATAGCACGCATCTGCAGCCCGTTTTCCTTGAAGACCGTCAATGTATCCGCCATTTCTGCAAGTTCATGCCCATGACCGACATCAGGTATTTCAGTATCCAGATCATCATCCGCAAGACCTTTCATACTGACATTCAGCTTATTAATCGGATCGGTAATCGAATACGCAATGAACATCACAAGAATGATTGTTGCTAAAGTTTCCAGCACAGCAAAGATAATATTGTTTTGCATGTCACTGCTGCTGCCGTCACTCAAATGCGCTGTATATTCATGGATATTCTGAAGAATCTTCTTTTCAACCTCTGTAATGAGATTAATTTCCTCGGTAAAAATATCAAACCACTTAGACCCTGAAACTGTATTTAACAGATAGGGTGCCCGGTTTTCGTCAAGATAAAGCTCACGCAATCTCTTCACATTTTTCCCGACATCACTATTATTAACAGCCTCATAATAAAGGTCGACTTCTTCCTTATTCGCATAAGTCTTAAAAATATGAACATAAGCGCTTTGCTCTCCCTCAAGATGCGTCAGATCTTTACGATCTTTCATGGTGATAACGCCGCGATTCAAACTCATCGCCCCAAGCGCGCGCTCCAGACCAAAAGTTTCCTGCGCTTCTAAAAGAGCGGAGTAAGCCGTAAGCCGGTCCGTCAACTCAGCATCTGTACTATGAGTTGCCACATATTCGATAACCCCCATCAAATTCCGAATTTTTTTCGTGTAGATTTTCTTTACTTTTTCCAGAGAAACCTGACGATTTAAAACTTTGGAGCGGATCGCTTTAATTTCTTTAACATTGTTCAGAGCGTCTTGTACAAGATGACTGAACTCTTCACTAAAATCTTCCAGATGCAACCGGTTAAAAACAGCAGTAACCTCTTCTGTGTGCTGATCTGTTTTGGAATATTGTTGTTCCAGCCCGGCGCGAACTTTTTGATATTGCGCAACATCTGCATTCTCAAGATAGGCCCCGGTCTGGCCGCGTTCCTTTTGTAAATCATGTAAAAGGTTACTGACTTCAGGGGTAAATTCGACAGCCTCCTGAAGAATATGGACGTCTTTTAAATCATTATAATTGATCAGCATCGCTTCCGTGCGGACATAGATCAGCATGAGCATTGGCACGGTAATCACAAGCAATACCCGTGTGCGAATTTTCATGTTTTTAAAAAGAGAGACCAGGGCCATAACAAATTTACCTTTCTTATCTTGTATCTTCACTGCAAAATACAGTTAACTGCATACTAAAGTATGCATCAAGGCTATCTTAATATTGGTTAATATTCTATGAAGAAAATATAAATAATCCAAAGAAAACAGACTGTTAGAAAAAGGACTGTTTATGTCTTATTTTTTAAGGGACAGCTTTAAGGTTTCTGTCGTATGCAGGTCTATTTTCCGTTTGAGTCCGGTTTTGTCTTTACCCGTTTTGTCATCAATTTATTCAGCGCATGAACATAAGCTCTTGCACTGGCAACCAATGTATCCGAATCGGCGCCGGACCCGTTGACGGTTTTACCGTCTTCTTCCAGACGAACCGTCACCTCGGCCTGCGCGTCAGTCCCGCCGGTTACAGCATGAACCTGGTAAAGCTGCAGATGCGCATCCGGATGTGGCTCGATCTCACGAACCGCTTTGAAGATTGCATCGACCGGACCGTTTCCTTCAACTTTTGCTGTCTTTGTTTGCCCGTCAACAACCAGTTCCATCTCCGCAGTCTGAGGACCTTTTGTCCCGGCCGTAATTTGCAAAGAAACGAATTTAATCCGGTCATGTTCGGTTGCGACCTCATCTTCGATCAAGGCAATAATATCATCATCAAAGATTTGCTTTTTCTTATCCGCCAAATCTTTAAAGCGCTTAAACAGATCCTGAAACGCATTATCACCGAGCTCATAACCCAGTTCCTCAATCTTAGATTTCAGGGCATGTCGACCCGAATGCTTGCCAAGCACGAGTTCAGAGCGCGTCAAACCAACTGAGGCCGGGGTCATAATCTCGTAAGTCTGCGCATTTTTCAGCATGCCGTCCTGGTGAATCCCGCTTTCATGGGCAAAGGCGTTCGCCCCGACAATTGCTTTATTCGGC
>JANQIB010000134.1 GCA_028282385.1 Alphaproteobacteria bacterium | reverse complement strand
TTACCGTGATTTTCAAAAACGGGTAAAACACTATGCACAGACTGGAATTTTTTTGGCGATTGCCAGTAAAAACAACCCGGAATCCGTTGACGAGGTTTTTGAGAAACACGACGCGATGGTTCTCATCAAAGATGATATCAGCGTATTTGAAGTCCACTGGGAGTCCAAGGCTGACAGCATAAAGCGTATCGCGGATAAGCTGAATATCGGTCTTGATGCGCTCGTCTTTATTGACGACAGTCCTAAAGAAATCGGTGAAGTTCAGGAAAGATTGCCGGAAGTCTCCTGCCTGCTTGTCCCTGAAGATATTGAAGAGCTTCCCTGGCTGCTTTCCCGCACAACGTTTTTCGACCGCCTCTCACTCAGCGAAGAAGATGCAATCCGCGCTCAATCCGCCAGAGCGGAAACTGAACGCACAGCTCTTAAAGAAACAGTCAGTGAAGCAGATTTTCTTGCCGCCCTGGATTTACGCGTGGACGTCTTCACGGCGCAGGAACAGCATCTGGGACGCATTACCCAACTCATCAACAAAACAAACCAGTTTAATCTCACCACACGGCGCAAAACCGCCGAAGACGTCAAAGAGATTTTTGGCTCACAAAATCATATTCTTCTCGGTATGAAAGTGGCCGATAAATTTGGGGAATACGGCCTGGTCGGCGTTTGCATCTTGGAACTCAAAGATAAAACTGCCTCTATCGAAACGCTTTTAATGAGCTGCCGCGTTTTGGGACGCAAGGCCGAAACCGCGTTTCTCTGCGGGGTTGCACAGGCGGCACAACAGGCCAGCGCAAAATCTCTGACAGGCGAATATATTCCAACCCCCAAAAACAACCTCGTCAAAAATCTTTATAAAGATCACGGCTTTACCGCTACAAAAGATCTCTGGGCATATGATTTGTCTGAAGAGATGATCGCCCCAAACTATGTGACGTTAAAACTGGAAATAAATGATTAGAGAAAAAATACATAGCATCCCGGCAAAAGCCGGGATCCAGAAAATACCAACCTTTAGCTGGATTCCGGCCTGCGCCGGAATGCCTATATTTTGTTTTTAGAAAAAATGTTTGTCGATTTTAACAGCATCTCCTTTTTTATCGATCTGATTGCGGCCACCATTTTGCTCGCCCCGCTTTTGGCGTTCATTCCAAACAAAGCCATACAACAGGCTTTGCTTTCCACCTTCGGCCTTTGGCTTCTCTTTTCGATTGCCCCGCGCCTGGCACTTTTTTTTGCCCTATTCTGGATCGGTGTCACCATCGCTCAAAACCTTCTTGCGCTCAGTACGCAAAAGAAAATTATCGGTATACCTGTTTTTGTCTCTCTTTTAGGGATTGTCCTGGCACCAATGGTCATTTGGAAAATCTGGGAAGAGCCTTTTTCAGAAAAATTCAATCTCTGGGGAAACGACCTGATTGAAATCCTGTCTTACGACCTTTGGACAATAGATCTCGCCAGTCAGATCATTATCCCGATCGGCCTGTCTTTTGCAGTTTTCCGCGCCGCCGACCTTTTGATTAAAACGCACCTCGAATTGATCCCACGTTTAAACCCGCTGAAAATTCTCTCTTACGGCCTGTTTCCTCCTGTGCAGATCGCCGGCCCGATTATCGAATATGAAGAAACCGAAACGCGTAACCAGCCTTCACCGCAGGATCTTGCAGACGGGATAAAACGTATCCTGTTTGGTTTTCTAAAAGTTCTGATTCTAGCCGCGCTGCTCAAAGAAAGTGTAGAAATTTTTACCGCCTATGACCAACATCATTTCTATATGAGCTGGCTGATGCTGCTGGCTTACAGTTGGTTTTTCTACCTGAACTTTTCCGGTTACTCAGACCTGGCAATTGGCACCTCGCGCCTGCTCGGCTACCGCTTAAAAGAGAATTTTGACTTCCCCTACTTCCGGACAAATATTTCAGAGTTTTGGGCGCACTGGCATATGAGCCTGACCCGTTTTGCCCAGCGCAATGTCTTTGTTCCGCTTGGCGGTTACCGCGCACAAACACAATATATTGCAATTTTGGCTACGATCATGGTGATTGCGCTTTGGCATGATATTTCGCTTGGCATGATCCTGTTCGGTCTGTATCACGGCGCAGGCCTTTGTGCGCACCGCTTCGTCTCAGGTAAAGGCTGGTTTGCCGGCGGTCCAAAACCCGTCAAAATGCTTTTGACCTATCTCTTTGTTTTACTCAGCTTCCCGCTCCTGGCCGTGCCTTTGGACAAAGCAACCGGGTTTTACTTGTCCCTGATCGGAGGGCCGTTTTAAATGTTTGAAAAACTGACATATGCCGCCCTGATCCGCATCGCCGCCTGGACAATCTTTTTCCTCTTGATCCTCAGCGCTGCCTTGCCACAGGTGCCGCCCCAGCTCCGCTATCAGGATGAAATGCTAGCGCAGGGCATTTATCCGGTCCTGACAGATGAGAATGATCCACGCTGGTCCCGCACCGATATCCTGCCGAACATGGCCAATAAAACAAATATCGTCTGGGTTGCCGGTTCTTCCGTTTTGATCCCGCCGCGGGAATTCCCTGAAGAAGGCGAAGAAGAAATTTACGATCACCTCCCCGCACGTGTGCAGGAAGTTTTAAAAGAAGAGCATGGGAAAGACACCTCTGCGCAACTCTCGCTCCTGCTCGCCCGGCGCAATCTGGATACTTACACTATGACCCTTGATGCGCTTGCCCGCGATCCTGACATGCTGGTGGTGACCATCAACCCGTTTTGGGACTTCAACGAGCAATCCGTTTATTTCAAACAGAATATCTTTAATGCCGCGCCGCCTTTATGGGCTGCAAACGGAGATCTAAATCTTGTCCTTCTTCAAAGCCCCTCCAATCTTCTCTGGAATTTGGCCGTCAAATACATCCCTGCCCTGCGGGACAGCTATGACCGCATGGCCCTCCTTCAGGACAGGTTTGAACAATCCGGCTTTGAATTCGAACTGGATAAAAACAAGAAGGATCCCAACCTCTTTGCCGACATTAAATACGATCAACCGCTGATTTTTTGGATTGTCCACCGCGTTCTTGGCGGTGACACGGAAAGCATCGAGCGTGATCCCGGCAAGTTCAATGCGAAGATGTGGCAGCTTTTGACCCTGCAATCCATGCGCATGGATAAAGAGCGTGGCTGGGCCGATCACTCTATGAGAAAAATGCTGCAAACGATTAAAGACAGCGGCACACCGGCCCTGATCTATCTCGCCCCGCTCTCTGAATATATTACCTATCAGGACGCGGCCTATGACAGCTATTCAAAAGTCTATGCCCGCATGGGAGAACTCAAAAAACAATATGAAACGGATAATCTGAAGATTATTACCACTCTGCCGCAGGAGGTTGGATTTAGCCTGTCTCATGTTGATTTTCTGCACCTGGACATGCCTGGCCGCCTGCCGGACTATCTTGCCGGAGAAATCGCCGCTATGATGGAAGCAGAACAATGAAACACTATATATTGGAAATCACTGCCGGGTTCGTAATCGCTCTGACACTCATTGTCATTGCGATGGCCGCTTCGGTTGATATTCCTTTTATCTATCAGGGCTTTTAATGAGCAAGACACAAACATTTTTGGATTTCGTTTTAGAAGAAAACCCGGTTCATAAAAATTTTATCGACCGGGCGCTTGAGCATTTAACGGACGCAGAAAAAAACCGCCTTGAAGATTATCTGGATTACGCAACCGGCCAAGACCTGACGCTCGAATATCTTGCGCAAAGCTACCTGACAATTGTCGAGGACACTTTTTCTGAACAGCTTTACTTTATGAAGCACAAGGAATACCGCAACAACTCTTATGCAGATGTGGCAAATGATGTGTATCACAATGATGAGTACATGAACCGCTATATGTACGGGCTGGCTATCACCGCCTTTCTCTGGCCTAACCATGTGGATCTTGCACGGTTTTTCACCAAAACACTTCCAACAGACAAGAACGGGCATTATCTCGAAATCGGTCCCGGTCACGGCTATTACATGATGAATGCGATGACGCGTAGTGCTTTTGATAATTTCACAGGTGTTGATCTCTCCGCGGCCAGTATTGCGCAAACCCGGAATATTCTCGACCACTTCGCTGTGGATAAAAAAGAAAGTTATACATTAAAGGAATGTGACTTTTTAAAAGCCGGCGACCTGGAAGAAAATAGTTTCGACGCCATTGTCATGGGCGAAGTTTTAGAGCATGTGGAAAACCCTGATGTTTTCCTGCGGCGTATTCGTACGCTCGCCAAAGACGATGCCTATATCTACGTGACCACCTGCATCAATGCCCCGGCAATTGATCATATTTATCTCTGGCGCGATTGCGGCTCTCTTGAAAAAATGATTGAAGATTGCGGCCTCAAAATCAAAGAGGCGACGCGCCTGCCCTATGAAGGCCGGACACTACACGAAGCAGAAGAACAGGATCTGGCCATCAATGTCGGTTATGTTCTGGAGAAAACAGCATGAACCAATTCGGCCTGATCTTTCACCATATCGGCCTTGCCCTGAAAAAAGAGCAGGATGCGGTTCTCTTCCTCACCGGCCTTGGCTATGAGATCGGTGAGAAAATTTATGACCCGAAGCAAAATGTAAATTTACATCTCTGCACACATGACAGTGCACCTTTTATTGAACTCGTTCTTCCTGGCGAAGGCGACGGCCCTCTCACCCCGATCCTGAATAAACATGACCAGCTTTTCTACCATAGCTGTTATGAAACGAATGATCTGGATCAATCTCTTGCCGCAATGGAAGAAGCGGGTTTACGCGTCATCCCCGTCTCCCCACCGACACCAGCCATCCTGTTCGGCGGACGTAAAGTCAGTTTTTATACGGTCACCGGATTTGGCCTGATTGAAATTTTAGAACCCTAAACGCAATCGTCATTGCGAGGAAGCCCGACGGGCTGACGCGGCAATCCATACAATCTATATTCTGGATTGCTTCGCCTACGGCTCGCAATGACGGTAATTTTAAGCCTTCATTTTTTCACTTAGATATGCATGCACCTGATCCATCGCAATACGTTCCTGCGCCATCGTGTTGCGCTCGCGCACGGTAACCGTATCATCCTGCATCGTGTCATTATCGATCGTAAAGCAGAACGGCGTTCCGATTTCATCCTGACGCGCATAACGCTTCCCGATATTCTGTTTGATATCGAGATCGACCGGGAAGTCTTCCCGCAGCTCCATATATAGCTTTTCCGCCTTATCCGGGTGCCCGTCCTTGGCGGTCAGCGGTAGGATCGCCGCTTTCTTTGGCGCCATGCGCGGTTTGAAATTCATATACACGCCTGACGGACGGTCCGGGTCCGGCGTATAGGCTTCACAGATCAGCGCCAGAATACCGCGCGTCAGACCCGCCGCCGGCTCAATCACATGCGGAAGATAACGTTCATTCTCCCGCTCCGGATCAATATATTCCAGCTTCTGGCCGGAATGTTCCTGATGCTGCTTCAAATCGAAATCACAGCGATGCGCAATCCCTTCAAGCTCTCCATAGCCCGGCGCGGTAAACGGAAAACGATATTCTATATCTGCCGTACCTAATCCCTCTTTGGCATAGTGCGAGAGCTCGTCAGAGTCATGATCGCGCATAATCATGTTGTCATCCGACAGGCCCGCGAGCTTCCAGAATTTCTGCCGCTCAGCAAACCAGAAATCACGCCATGTTTTAGCGTCATCCGGATGGCAGAACCATTCCAGTTCCATTTGCTCAAACTCGCGGGAGCGGAAAATAAAGTTCCGCGGGTTGACCTCATTGCGGAACGCTTTCCCTATTTGCGCAATCCCGAACGGCATTTTGACGCGCGAACTATCGAGCACGTTTTTATAATTCAGAAAAATCCCCTGCGCCGTTTCAGGCCGGAGGTAGGCTTTTGCATCCTCATCACGCACTGCACCCACATAAGTTTCGAACATCAAGTTGAATTCCTGTGGCTCCGTTAATGTACCGATTTCTTTGGCTTCCGGTGCAAGAACTTTATCGTAATCAGATGTTTCAATTTCCGTGAGATTAATATGCTCGAAGTCAGATGATGATTTCCCTTTCCCTGCTTTCTTTAAACGTTTGGCGAGAAACTCTTCATCATCTTCCAAAACCGCAATCCAGGCACCTTCCCCATCCTCAGGTTTTAGAACAATCAAATGATCCGCGCGGTAACGCTTTTTCGTCTCGCGGCAGTCCACCATCGGATCGGAAAACCCGCCAACATGACCGGAGGCCACCCACGCCCGCGGATTTTGGATAATCGAACTATCGACCCCGACAATCTGCACCGGGTGCCCATCCGGGCCGATCGGCGGCGTGACCACCATATGTTTCCACCACAAATCGCGCAGGTTGTTTTTGAGCTCAATCCCCAGCGGACCATAGTCCCAAAAGCCGTTAATCCCGCCATAAATATCAGAAGCGGGAAAGACAAAGCCCCGGCGCTTACACAGCGCGGTAATATCTTTCATATCAAGAGTTTGCGGGTTGTTTTCGGGTTTTTCTGCGGCTTGCATGGGTTTTTCGTATCCTTTCCCCACCAGATATAAGGGATTCTGCCAAAAGCGCAAGATTTAGCGCCAAGATTGTGCTATCGACGCTTTATGAAAGAAGTCCGGATCATTCCTGTTATCCTTGCCGGCGGCGCAGGATCACGCCTCGCCCCACTCTCCACACCGGACAAACCAAAACAGTTTTTACCGCTCGGCCTGTCGGGAAACCCGCTTTTACTCGAAACCGCGCAGCGGCTACAGGCCTGCGCAGATGCCGCGCCCGAAGAGATTCATATTGTGACACTGGAAAAATACGGGCCGGATGTTCAGGGCCTTCTTCCCGGCTGCCCTCTCATCCTTGAAAAAGAAAAGCGGAATACCGGTCCGGCCATTGCCCTGGCCGTTTACGAGCTTCTTAAAACATATGATGAAAACACCATTATCTGGATTTGCCCGTCTGATCACACAATAGAAAGGCCGGAGCTATTAAAACAAAAACTGGATGACGCACGCGCTGCCGTGCAGAACGGCCATATCGTCACTTTCGGCATTTCACCCACACACGCAGAAACCGGATACGGTTATATCAAGGCCGCGCCAGACGGACACATTGAACAATTCACTGAAAAACCGGACGCCGAAACCGCGCAGACTTATATCCAAAACGGCTATGCCTGGAATAGCGGCATGTTCGTGGCCACACTGGAAACTCTGCAAAGTGAATTCGATCAGCACACCCCCGATCTTTTAACAACGGACCAAAACATTCCCTTCGACAAAGCCGTCATGGAAAAAACCGGCAAAGGCTTTCTCATCCCCTGCCCGGATCTGGGGTGGCGTGATGTCGGCTTATTTCAACAGATTGAAACTATGGAACAAAAATACTTAACACTGCCTTCAAGGCCGTGATAGCCGCAAAGGAAAACAGCATCATCGCGGCTATAAGACAGCTTTTAACAGCCGTACTTTCTTTTTTATGCCCGCGATCCATCAGACTGACAGCAATAAGCCCTGATAACAGCCCGAAAACAAAAAGAATCCCCGCCGCACTCATCAAAGCCGTAAAAGCCGTATGACCTGAAATGATTTCAGAGATAAGAAAAAGAATAAAACCACCGCCATACCAAATGGCCGCTGCGGCTGCGATCAGACTAACAATCTGGGCTATACAGCCTAATACGAACCTTCTGTTTTCTGCTTTTATAAAACAGGTATCACATTCCGGATCCGGCAATATTGCATCCGGCATTGGCACACCGCACCTTTGGCAGCATCTATCCTTATTATTATTCTGGAGATCCTTCTTGCTATTCCAAGGGTCTGACATATGAATATCTTACACCAATATAAAGCAAAATAATGGTGCCCCGGGTCGGACTCGAACCGACACTCCCGAAGGAACCGGATTTTGAATCCGGCGCGTCTACCAATTCCACCACCGGGGCATAGCTGAAAAGTGGACGAAATATAACTAATGGCTTGCGGGACCAAACGCAAGCCTCTAAACACTTAAATTATGAGCATTCGCCCCCTTTCCGGCCTTTTGGCAGACGTAAAAACCGGTACGGCCGCAAAAGACCAGATCAAAATCGCCGATCTGATCGAGGCCTTTCATGAACGCGGCTTTGGTTTTTTCCTGTTCCTCTTTGCCCTGCCCGCGGCTTTACCATTGCCGGCACTTGGCATTGGGACCTTGCTGGCCCTGCCGTTAATTTTCCTGACTGCGCAGCAAGCCTACGGACGCCATGCAATCTGGCTTCCGGGGAAAGTGACCAATCAAATTATCGAAACGCAGCAACTGCACGGCTTTATCGACAAAGCCATGCCGTGGGTAGAAAAGCTGGAAATCCTGTTCTGCCCCCGTTTTGGTTTTATCACGCAAAAACCCTTTTCCTTTTTTGCCGGAATTGCCGGGTTTATCATGGCCTTGTCCGTTCTTTTCCCGGTCCCGCTGACCAATACGGTGCCAAGCATAGGGATTGCCCTGATGGCGGTTGGCATCCTGATGCGCGATGGCCTGGCAATCCTGGCAGGCATGACGATCGGCCTGATCTGGGTCTTTTTACTGGTTTATGCAGTTGTGGTTTTCGGCCCGGAAGGACTTGACTGGGTCAAAGAAACGGTCAAATCATATATAGGATGATAAAATTAATCTGCACCATACTCTCGAGCACAAAGCTGATCCTGATCGGCCTGGCCGGTATTTCCGCCGCATCGCTGGCCATGGCCTATATGGCCGAATATGTGTTCGGCCTTGAGCCCTGTATTCTCTGCCTGTATCAACGTGTGCCCTATGCCATTGTCATTGGACTGGGGATTTTAGGCGCTCTCTTATATCCCAAAAACCCGAAAACCGGGCCGTTCTTTTTAGTTTCAAGCGGACTGGCCTTACTGGCAAACAGCATCATCGCCTTTTACCACACAGGTGTAGAACAAAAATGGTGGCCATCTCACCTTGAAGGCTGCACCACGCCGGATATGAGCGGAAATGTTGAAGACCTGATGGCCCGTATTCAGGCCGCGCCGGTTGTCCGCTGTGATGAAATTCCGTGGGCTGATCCGATCCTGAATTTGTCGATGGCCAACTATAATGTCGCTTTTTGTTTCGGCCTGGCTATGGTTGCCTTTATCGCCGCGCGCTGTGTAAAACAGGCTTAATCAAATAGTTTTTTAATGTCTTTCGTAGCATTATCCACCGCGTCGCCAAGATCTTTGACGGCGCCGTCAACATCCAGCAGACCGGCTCTGCGGCTGTGAATTTCCGCCGCCTGAAGGTATTGCGCAAGGATCTGACTGACAGCATCTTTGGCCAGCGCCCCGTTTGTTCTGGTCCCGATCCCGCTAATCCGCACAGATGGGATTTTAATCGGTGCAACATCCTTACCTAGCAAGGTCACACTGGGATTGACCGTTGAGCTATTAATAATCATATTGCGCACAATGACACGGACCTGCTCACTCCCCACGCTTTCTGTCTGTTCTTTTTTCTGGGACAATTTTTTAAGGTCCTGCAAATTGGTCCCGCCCGGTGTCACTTCCAGATTAACAACGACATCATTTACCTGAATATCGTTAAAATCAATCAACTCTTTAGAAGCCGTATTCAGACCAATCTCTATAGAGTCTGCCGTAATGATATGACGGTTTTTATATCCCGGTGGGTTATTGATCTTCAGGCCGCTTAAAACGGCGCGCTTTTCTTTCAGAGAAATATCCAGCGACGAAATATTGACCCCCACACCCAGCGCATCAGAGGCGATTTTCTCTGCCGCTCTTTTTGCCAGGTCACCAAAATTTAGATAAATAAAGACGCCGACGATAATAACAGCGCCCAGGACAAGCGCAGATAATGATTTAATTGATTTCACAAAAACCTCCGGTTGTTAAAAAGCGTTGAACCGCTTTTATATACCGAGCATTTCAATAAAGCCAGTCACGCCCATAATCAGGCAGGCATAAAACAGGTAAAAACCGATCGATTGTTTCAAAGTCCGCTGCTTTGAAAAGTTAAACAGGTCGTCAAACATGGGGCGCTCCAAATCGTCAAAAATGTGAATGAACACTTTACTAAAACGATCCGTAGCGAAAGTCAAAACTTTTATTGCCTTCGGCAAAAGGCGCATATACAAAAACGAGGCAATGGAACTGGACCCCAAAATTACCGAAAAAATTCAAACGCTGGCCGCAGACCCTGACATGCCGCGCAGCTTCTATCTCTATGATATGACGGCCATGCGCACCAAGATCGCACAGCTCAAAGATATCCTGCCGGCGCAGGTTGATATTTACTATGCGATGAAGGCCAACCCGCATGAAGCTTTTCTCAAAACCGCCAAAGACTCCGGCGCGGCAGGCATTGAAATTGCCAGCCTGGGAGAAGGCGAAAAGACGCTTGCCGCAGGCTTTACGCCGGATCAGATTATTTTCACCGGCCCTGGCAAGTCGCCGGAAGAGCTGGAATGGGCAGTCGATCAGGAAATCCGTACCGTTCATATTGAATCCATGGCCGAAGCGCACCGCCTGAATGCGCTCTGCGCGGCAAAAGGGAAGACGCAGGATATTCTCGTACGGGTAAACCCAAACTTTCATATTCACGGCGCGCAGGCGAATTTTTCCGGCGACAGTTCAAAGCTCGGACTTGATGAAGATCTTTTCCGCACCTGCCTGCCGGATATTCTGGCGCTCGACCATCTTAATTTCCTGGGGCTACATGTCTATTCCGCCTCGGGCATTTTAAAAGTCGAGGATCTGCTGGAAAATTGCCGGCGTGTGTTTAAGCTCGCCCGCGAGATTGAAGCGCAATATCAGGGGAGCACCTGTGACGTGATTGATTTCGGCGGCGGGTTTGGCATTGATTATCTTGAAACCGGCGCCGACTTTTCGCCTGAAAAATACGCGGATGAACTTTCAAAGCTGATCGACCAGTTTGATTTTTCCGGGCGCAAATTCGTGATCGAACTTGGCCGCTATCTCACTGCAGACAGCGGCTGGTACTGCACGGAAATCCTCGACATCAAGACCAGCCTTGGCAAAAAGCAGGTAATTTGCGATGGCGGCGCACATCATTTCCGCCGCCCGGTTGCGCTCGGCATCAACCATCCGCTTGTTATCGTGCCAATGAACGCCCCTCCGGTTTTTGATGGTCAGGAAAGTGTAGACGATGAAATGGTCTTTATTGGCGGACCGCTTTGCAATACGGCAGACAAGCTGGCCCCCAAAGATATTTATATTGAAAAAGCACAGATCGGCGATATTGCCGTTCTCTGCCTGGCCGGTGCCTATGGCCGATCGATGAGCCACCTGGAATTTCTCTCCCACACCCCGCCGCCGGAAATTGTGGTATAAACTTTAACACTTCCACTAACGTCATCCCCGGCAAGCGACGACAGGAGCGCTGTTCGGGGATCCAGCGCAAATTGCGCGCAGCTTTGCTGCGCGGCTTTCCAGATCCCCGCCGTTCAAACCTGCTTCGCCTTTTCAAGGCTGCGCAGGTCGCGGGGATGACAAAGAAAAAATTCGGGCGGGGAGATTCTCCCCCGCCCGAATTAGCGTTCCTTAAATACTCGTTACTTCTTCAGTGTTGTCAGAAGCGCGATTGGAATAAGACCAATCATCACGCTTGTTGTGTATGTGAAATACACACCGACAGCGACAAGAAGAACGGAAAAGATGTCGCTTGTCAGGTTTCTGCTTGTCAGGATCAGACCAGACACCAGAAGCGTAAACACAGTTCCGATCAGCGTGTGAATTTCACCGCCACCGAAGAATGTACCTGTGCTGTCAACCACGCCAACCATTCCAAGGAAATGGACAAGCGTTGTTGAAATCCCGACCAGAAGGGTCAGGGTTACGATGTAAAACCACAAACCACCAGTAAGTGTTTTGTGAGAACCGACATCAAGTATTTTACCAATCATATGCAACCTCCTATGTTTGCGTTGATGGATACTTACCGGGCAAACTCTTCCTCATGGTCAAGTTCACTATCCCAGTAAAGGAAATCCCCCCAACTCTCGTGCAAGAAATTCGGGGGAAACTTACGGCCGTTATCCTGGAGCTGAAACATACTCGGCTCCCTCGGCTCATATTTTGGAAACATCCCGCAATCAGACGGGAGTTTATGTCCTTTGCGCGTATTACAGGTGCGGCACGCCGTGACAATATTATTCCAGGCCGTGCGCCCGCCGCGCGATTTCGGGATGACATGATCAAAGGTCAACTGATGCGTTGGAAACTTTGTATCACAATACTGACAATACCATTTATCCCGTAAAAACACATTAAACCTCGTAAAAGCCGGCTTTCTGGCAGCCGGCACATATTCTTTCAAAGCTAAAACACTCGGAAGCTTAAACTCGAGTGATGGAGACGATACCGTTCGCTCATATTCGGAAATCACCTGCACAGACTCACGAAAGACGGCTTTCACCGCCTCCTGCCAATTCCACAACGATAAAGGAAAATAACTGAGCGGCCTGTAATCGGCATTCAAGATCAGTGCCGGGCACTGCTCCAAAGGAATTAAATCTTTACCGTGTGCGTACATCCTGTCTCCTTTTGTTCGCGCCCGAGTGGCTCCCGGGGGAGGCCAACCGTTTCCCGGTGGGGCGGGATAAAAAGAAGAAGGCCTCGCATTGCCTTATATCCCTATTATACCGCAGATTCCGCGGGTTCCAAAGTGATTAGAGCGGTTTTTTGTTGCACCGCAAACGGTTAACAAGCAACCTAAAAAATCATCTATTTTTAGAGTGTGTTAGGAGATATTTTTAAGAATTAGGATTTTGTGCGTGCGCTTTAGGAACACTGCACAAAATACTGAAATTTATACAAAAATTTTAGATAAAAAATTTGCCCCTTCCTCAATCCCTTTTTCATCAATTGAGTGGGTGAGACCTGCTGTCGTGTGCCCGGACACGTCAAATCCGTTCTGCTCCAATGCTTCTTTTGCCATATAATAAGCCTCGACCGGGACAACATCATCCACCTCCCCGTGGATCAGACAAACCGGCATTTTCTGGATATCCGGCGCGCCAAGATCTTCAGCCCCTAAAAGCGCGCCTGAATACCCTAAGATACCGGCGATTTTATCATCGCGCCGCGGCGCAACATACAGGCTCATCATCGTGCCTTGTGAAAACCCGACCAGCGCCAGCTTATCGGCTGTCAGGGAAAATTCATCCAGCAGGATATTGATATAGCCGTTCAGGAGTGGTTCAGCCGTTTGCGCGCCGCGCAGCATATCCTGCGGATCCCGGCTTTGCAGGGAAAACCATTGATAGCTATTCGGCATACCGGGCGCTATATCACACGGGAACGGTGCATCCGGCGAGATAAAGACCGCATCCGGCAACGCATCGGCCCAATAAGGTGCAAGACTGATCAGGTCCTGCCCGTTTGAGCCAAGACCGTGTAAAAGAAGAACAATCTGCTTTGGCGCGCCTTTCGACTTTGGACCGGCGCTATAACTTCTAAGTTTTGTCATACTCTCTTCCTTCCCTCTCCCCCCGGGAGAGGGCAACGAGGCTTCGCAGCCACGGCTGCGATATAGCCGAGTGGGTGAGGGCGTATAATCTTTCTTTTTGAATAAAAATTCAACACCCTCACCCAGCGCCGCCTAAACTCAGCCTGATGGCTTCGTTAAGGCTTCGCAACCCTCTCCCTGGAGGGAGAGGGAATTTATTTTTCTCTTGCACGACTCATGTTAAAGATTTAGTAAATGAAAATCATTCTCAACAATGAACCGGACCTAAAACCATGCTTGAAACATTTATCATTACCTTCCGTGAAGGCCTCGAAGCCTTTTTGATTGTCGCCATCATCCTGGCCTACCTGTCAAAAACCGGACGCGATGCTTTAAAAAAGCCGGTCTTTTGGGGAATCGGTGCCGCCGTCCTGATCAGCGTGACAACGGGCTGGCATATTGCGGAAGCGGCGCAGGATCCGTTCATGGAAGGTGTGCTGGCGCTATCCGCCGGCGTTTTGGTGGCAACCATGACCTGGATGGTGATGCGCGGCGCGAAAACCATCAGGCAGGATATTCATAACAAAGTCGATAGCACTGCCGAGAAAGGCGGCCTGGCCGCGATTGCTGGAATTTTTACATTTACTGTTGTGATGATTGCCCGGGAAGGCATGGAAACGGCGATGATGCTCGGCGCCTTAAGCTCGGCTCTCAATATCGGCGATCTTGTCTTCGGGGCTGCTTTAGGTTTTGCCGCTGTTGCTGCGATTGGCTATCTCTGGGTCACCCAAAGCGAACGCATTAATCTGCGCGTCTTTATGCAGGTGACCGGAATTTTCCTGATGCTGTTCTGCGTCCACCTCTTCCTTTATGGTTTCCACGAATTAACGGAAGTTGGCGCCGTGCCATTCATTGATAATTTCTACTGGCATACTGTGACAGAGCCGTTAGAACCCGGTGAGCCGGTCGGTGATGCCATTTCCATTGCCTTGCTGGCAATTCCGTGCGGCTGGATCGCGTTCAACTATTTCCGCAATACCCTGACTGACAAACGGGCCATGAACGCCGCTGAATAATCTAACCCTCTTGATGTCATCCCGGACTTGATCCGGGATCTATGGGATCTGTCCGCCCACAAAAAAGGCTGTTGGTTTTCTATGGATCCCGGCTTTCGCCGGAATGACATCTTAAGAACGATACTTTCTCACCAGCCATCCCGCGCCGTACCAGATCGGGATGGTTGTGAGAATTGAGAGATAACCGTCCGCAGCATAGTGCCATCCCAGATGAACTGAACCGATCATCGTGAAAATAAAGAAATAGACGAAGAAGGTTTTTGCAAAAGTCCCGTAACGCCACGCCAGCAGGACGAATAAAAAGGCCAGCGAGACATGCATACTCGGCATTGCGGAAATTCCCGAAAACGGCACGGGGGCATTGCCCTGATAAGCCTGCCAGAGAAATTCCTGCGCCTGCAGGTCAAATACCGCCGTTAAATTATCCGTTGAATAAAGATAGGTCATCAGTCCTTGAAACGGGTTTTCCAGATCCGGGTAGGCCAGCCCGTAATAGCATGGGCCTGCCGAAGATAAGAGCGTGGCTAAAATCACCCCGTTGACAATCCAGATCCCCAAAAGCGAGATAAAAAACTGCTCACGCAGCGCCGGGTTTTTCACGCTAAAGGTCTGCCAGTACATGACGAAAAATTTAGTAACAAACCACAGCTTATAAAAAAAGCTGATGACCATCGTCACAACGGCATAGCCAAGGATTGGCTGTAGCCATTCCCAGGGCTGTTTGCCAAAATGCATCCAGGCTTCCATCTCCGCAAAAAACGGATCCCAGGAAAACGGATTAATCACCGGGATCATATTCTTGGCGGTCGTAAATAATGAAAAGAAAATCGGAATCAGAAGCAACATTGGCAGAGCCGTAAAAAATCTCTGCCAGGTAAAATAGGTTTTGAGATCCTCGAATATCGTAAGTGTTAAACGTCGCGGACGCTTCACGATCATAATGTAAAAAATCCGGTAGGCAACAAACAGCAACACGAAAAACAGTGTCGCCCAGTGCAGGGCCTTGGAATAAAAGCTGGTCGTAAAGAAAGCCGGTGCGTCATAGACCTGCGTCAAACTCCAGATCACAGAGCCGAAAACAATGACAATACCCAGAAAGATCGCGTTAAATTTTGTCAGAACATTTTCTTTTGCACTTTGAATTATTTTACCCATCTTCATTCCTCTTCTTAGCATCCCGGCGAAAGCCGGGATCCAGAACAAATTATGCCCTTCCTGGATTCCGGCCTGCGCCGGAATGCTTGTTAAGTTTGCGTACACCCCACCAGATCAAGGCTGTTGTTAAAATGGAAAGATACCCGTCAATCGCGTAATGCCAGGCGAGATGGACCGAGCCAATCAGGATCACAACAAAAAAGCTCAAGAAGACCCGTCCCCAGAATTTAGAAATCTGATAGCCAAATAAAACCTGCAGGAAAGCAATCGAGACATGCAGGCTCGGCATCGCCGAAATGCCTGAGCCAAATGAGAGTTCATTCGCCTGATAAACCTGCCAGAGCATGTCCTGTGTTTGCAGCGCCCAGATCGGAAAGCTTTCACTTGCTGTTTTGAGATACTCTATCAGCGGCGTATACGGATCTTCTCCACCTCCATATAGCAACCCATAAAAACAAGGCCCCACAGAAGAGAGAAGGATTGCCAGGATTGATCCGTTAATGATCCAGCAGGCATAAAAAGACAGGAAAAATGTCTTCCGCAGCTCCGGGCTCTTCATTGTAAAGGCCTGCCAGTACAGCACGGCAAACATCACCGGGAACCACAAATTATAAATCAGGTTTATAATGAATGTGATAAGCGGATAGCCGAGCGCCGGCTGTAATAAACGCCAAGGATCAATACCAAAATGCAGGGTGTTTTCCCATTCATAGAAGAATTGATCCCACGCGCCATAGGGCTGGACGACCGGGATCATCGATTTCACACTTGAAAAAGCGGCAATGAAAAACATGAAGGCGATTACCATCGGCAATCCCTGCCCCAGCCGGCGGCTTGTCGCCCATTTTTCTTTAATCTCGGTCAAAATCGCCCGGCTTAGCCGTTTTGGCCGCTGGGTAAACATGATCCGAAAGACGACATAGCCAAGGAACAAAGCGCCCAGCATAAAGGTTGTTGTCAAAACAGGACGCGAATACACCAGGACCGAAAAGCGCTCCGTCACCCCGTAAAAAGCCGCCAGCGCCCAGCCTGCTGCGATATAAAGGATAACCAGGCCATAAATATGTCGATTTTCTTTGATTTCCTGTGCAAACATACGTATAAGGCAGGATATGAAATTACTTGGTAAAAAGAAACTATTAGCCGCAGCGATTGCCACGATGCTTATTGTACCATCTTTTCCGGCCTTTGCGGAAGAGCAAACACCTCTGCCGCCACGCCCGGGACTTGAAGCCAAAGTCCGTAAAGCCGTTGGCAATCTGGACAAGAAAAATTATTTAAGCCTTTCTTATGAAAACGATATGATCGGTTCCGGCCGGGACTCCCACTATACCAGCGGCGTACGCGCCACCTGGTTTAACGTCAATACCCCTGTCCCGCCAATGGTTGATGAGCTCGCCGACATGATCCCGACCTTTGACCTGAACCCCACAACCAGCACATATTTTACCTTTGGACAAAGCCTGTTCACGCCGGAAAATATCAGTGTCCGGGCAAACCAGCAAAATGACCGCCCCTGGGCTGGCTTTCTCTACGGCTCGGTCGGGCTGGCGACCGTTACAAACAACCATGTTGATGAACTGGAAGTAACGCTCGGGATTGTCGGCCCGGAAGCGCTCGGCGAACAAACCCAAAAATTCGTTCACTCTCACATCACAGGCTCTGCCACGCCAAAAGGCTGGAACAACCAGCTTGATTTTGAACCCGGCCTGATCCTGTCTGCCGGGCGGCGCTGGCCGGAATTCTGGCATATGGATTTCCCGCATAATTTCCGGGCTGCCTTTCAGCCAAACATTAATGTCTCGCTTGGTAATATTTACACCTACGCCGGCGCAGGCGGTATGCTGACCTTTGGCCCCTATCAAAAAACCCTGCAGGATGCGCCGCCGCGTGTACGTCCGGCCATGCCCGGCACGGGCTTTTTCGATGTGCCGGATCAGGGCTGGAGCTGGTACCTGTTTGCCGGTCTGGATGGCCGCGCGGTGGCCCGCAACATTTTTCTGGACGGCAATACATTCACAGACAGCCATAGCGTTGATAAGAAGCATTTCGTCGCCGATGCCACGGCAGGCCTGGCCTTCACCTTTGATGATTACCGCCTGTCCTACTCTTTCAATTACCGCACGGATGAATTTGACGGGCAAAATGATAATTCCGTCTTCGGATCGCTGACCCTGACAACCCGGTTTTAATAACCTGTCATCCTGAGGGCTTTAGCCCGAAGGATCTCCTAACCGCAAGTAAGATCCTTCGCTTCGCTCAGGATGACAATCAGGTAAAGATCAGATATAATGTCGCTCAAGGAGACATTTATATGACATACGACATCATCCATGTAAGCGGCAAGCCCCACTTCCTGATCCCCGTGCACGAATTCACGGCAATGCAATCTGCCGGAACAGATTTACCTGACGACGTGCTCGAACAACTGAGTCTTGGTCATATCAACCCGATCAAAATCATCCGCAAATATCGCGGCATGACGCAAGGCGACCTTGCCGAAGCATCTGGCATCTCCCGCCCTTACCTGACAGAAATTGAAACCGGCCGTAAAGACGGCTCCATCCGCGCGCTGAAATCCATCGCCGCGGCTTTAAATGTCTCTTTGGAAATTCTGACCTAAAACTGATAGTCACGGTCATGCTGCAAGGCTGGAATGGCTTCGCGGGCCTTTGAGACATCATCAAGGTTGATGTCCTTTACGATATAACCCGGTTCATCATCATCTTTGCGCGCCAGAACCTGCCCCCACGGACCGATAATCATGGAATGACCGTAAGTCACCCGCGCGCCCTCATGATCGCCGCCCTGCGCCGGGGCAATCACAAACGCGCCGCACTCAATCGCGCGGGCCCGTAAAAGCGTTTCCCAATGCGCCGTACCTGTCGGCACGGTAAAAGCGGCCGGAATTGTCAAAATCTCTGCGCCATGTTTTGCGAGGTCACGGTATAAATGCGGAAAACGTAAGTCGTAGCAAATAGACAGGCCGAGTTTTACGCCCCCCTCACCCGCGCCGCGCTGCGGCGCTTCCCTC
>JANQIB010000122.1 GCA_028282385.1 Alphaproteobacteria bacterium | reverse complement strand
CGCCCGCGCCCGTTACATTGCTATGAAGGAACAAAGCCGCGACCAAGCCCAAGATACGGCACGAGACGCCGCCCGCGAAGCCTTCAAAGCCCAGCGCCGCCAATCGCCAAGACCAAGACGCAAAACCCGTACCCGCACCCGCGATGGGCCGTCACCCGGGCGGTGATTATACCCGCCGCTGTCTCTAAAATGGACATGGGGCTTTAAGCGCGGAGCTTGCACCGCGCCTTAAAACCCATGGATGCCCACTAAAACGGGGTGTGCAAGGGTCAAGAAAAATCGACGGCGGGCGCACGGAGCCGAAGGCGCGGAGCCTCGGGAGACCGTCTATTTTTCTTGAGGCGCGCTGAGGGGCTGGCCCCTTTTTATTTCTGCCCCTAAACGAAAGGGTTAATTTAAGAGCCCTTTCAAGGCAACGTGCATATTTTTGAAGGGATAAGTAAACAAGGTGCTGATTTTTTATGGACATTTTTAAAAAATTATTTACTTAATCAAAATGTTTTTCGGGTGTGATATATTTTGTATCTTGCACATAAGACAGCCATGCGGTAGATTGGATTCATTCTAAAAAAATAATTGGATAAAAGATGAAAAAAAAACACGCAAATACTGAAGATGATGATTTATACTTTGAATGGGTTCATAACGGCGGTCCAGAATACAGAGAAGAATTTAAGAAAATTTGGGATGAAGAGCTGAAAACTGTGCATCGGCAAGATAAAGAAATCGCCGATAAACGAGCCACCATGTTTGCTGAATTAATCAAAAATTAAATCCACTCATGAATGAGTAGACGATCCCCAAGGGGGATATTTTTCATGATCTTTAGATTTTATCTGTCGAACAGATTTTAACCTTAATGATACAGACCGATTATCCCTTCTACCATCAAAAGTATAGTCAGAAATTGGATATTCAATCAAACTCATTGCAACAGCGTGATTGCCTGGGTCGAGTTCAATCTCCTGAGTTATCCCCGTATCGTCTCTCCATAAAGCGAATGAATTTGAGTGCGGCAGCCCCCTCTGTTGTCGCATAGCATTCGATCTCTCAATAAGCCCAAACGAACTTACTGATAGAACAGAGCTTCCAGGGTCTTCTGCCAGTACAGTTGCATATCGTGATGACCATCTCGATGTTATTTGAGGGCCATCCATGAGCAGTGAAATAACCAAGTTTGGTCCTATAGCTTCTACTACACTTCTTGCAGGATCATTTCGCGCTAAGTCCTCACAAATTAACGAAGTTACAGTCCACTTATTGCGAATAACTATAAATGGCAAACATCTATTTACAACTCTTAAATCTTCCCACCAAATTCGAGAGGGATCTAATGACGGTGCTAAATCATATTCATTTATTTGAGATTCGTCTACTCGCCAACGGTGGTGCTTTTGATGGAAAAAATCTTGCACCTTTTTTCCATTATTGAAGAAAGCTAAATATGCCCCATTAGATCTTGTTGCCATCTTCCCGGGCTTATTCATATGTTCTCTCACACCAATACAGAGAAACTCAACATTTGAATGCTGGCTCATTATGGTTTGAGTTAAGCGAATTGCTGTTCTTCTACTGACTGCGAGTTCTGGCAAAACAACAGCATGTATATTCGTTAGCTGCTTATTTGCCTCCAATAATAAGTTTTGCATAAATATAATAAATTCAGTATCTTCTCTATCGTTAGGCATGACATCTAAGGTAAATTTTCCCCATCTAGGGCCGTGTTTACCGCTCAGATCGACAGGATGAAAATTTCTAGAGCGTATTGAATATGGATAGGGAACAACCAAAAGGTTGAAAACCGGATTTCTTTTTAATGCAGTTTTTGCCCGAAGACATGTCCACCCAACACGAATCTTACCCCGAGGCGGCAATGCTGCTAGATTATGAGATAGCCCTCTCATTGTACAGCCAAGTTGTGCAGTTAGAGATTTTGGCAGTACATTTATAGTATCACGATCAGCGAATGATAAAGATTCTACGTAACTTTTGTTGCTTATATCTTCGGGGTCTACATTAGGTGACGCAAACTCCAGAAGAATTAAATTAGCAAGCTTACACCATGGGGATGTGTGCTCAATTTTTGAGTTTTTAGTTCCATCAGGAGCTTTAAAACCAACATCGGCCGAAGCTCTGTCTGATATTGCATGTAAAGCAAATGCAGCCTTCCACCATGAAGGCTGAGCCTCTTCACTTTTCACTTGAGCAAAAAGTGGTTCATTCCATGAGTCTAATAAAATAAGCCAATTCTTAAATATAATATTTTTTTCAATAAAAGCATTAATGTCTCCGTTTTTAATTGCTAGATCAGCGTTAAATAATGGAAAAATCCAGATTTTTTTCCATTTTTTCCCAAATTCCACCCATTCTTTGATATCAGAGTTCTTTATGTACTCAACTTTTTCTGGTTGATGGGCAGCTACTCCAGATTGAAGATGATCAAACGGTTGCACTTTGCTTTCGTAACTAGCTTCAAAGTGATGATAAGCCCCACTATCTTGAAGAATTTTTGATGTTATTGCAAATAAATCAAATGGGGAGCATGGAGGCAAAAGATATTTATTTTTTATGCATTTTGAAAATTTTTTAGATATTTTTATTGCTGAATCATGCTGATCTTTATAATCCTTATATCCATTAAAAGATTTTATGTCTATATTTTTTGGATTCCGGGTTTTGATAACATTTTTTAATAGTTCAGAAGCATCTTCGAATTTAGCTTTTCTCCAATAAAAATGTTGTTTCCACAGAAAACCAACTGGAAACAATGTTTCTATAACCTGACCAATTGTATATTCTTTCATCGTGAAACTCCTATTAGTACTTTTGCACTAAATGAAAGGCCGGGACTTATAGCTATTAGAACACTGCTACAATTTATTGTTTGGATCTGATGAAGTCCTGTATATGCTAAAATTTTAACAATATGAAAACTAATGTTCGTATAAATTTTCGAAGTAAGAATATCAATACTTTATAAGCAGGGAGGTTGCACAGGAGGGCGGCACGCCCTCCTTGCCGAGGGTGCATTATGCACCCGAGCCAAGCAGCGCGGTATTACCGCGCACAGCTTGCGTAAGTTCAAATTACCCGAAGCCCTGACCCGATCTGGCCCGTTTCTGCACCCGGATTGCCGCACACTCTCATGCTGCAAACGCTTTGGTTCAGTCTGTGAGCTGCTCAAAAAACCACGTGATTGGCAAGCCCCATTGTTGCGCGACCCGGTAAAGGCGTGATGCAGTGATGGGGGTAATGCCGCGCTCATAGTGATCAAGCTGTTCCTTGGGGATACCGAGCACGGTCGCCATGTCATGCTGCATCATGTCGAAGTCTTCGCGCCTTTGCTTAAGCCGCTTGCCGATCTGTTGATCCAGCGGATCGGGGCGGGTTGGCGGTCCGGTGATGTCCTTCTGCGTCTCCATCACGCCGCCCCGGCAAAGAAGAAGGAATCAATCCCGCCCAAGGCCCGGTAGATGGTGGAAGGGGAGACTTCAAACGCGCGGGCGATGTCTTTGACCGGAACATCGCCTTGCTTCATCAGATAATAGGCTTCGCGCACCAGCCGTTCATCCAGCTTACGAGGCCGCCCGCCTGTGCGCCCTTTGGCGCGGGCCGCTTCCAGCCCCGCATGAATATTCTCGCGGGTGATATCGCGCTGAAACTCCGACATGGCGCTGACGATATGATAGGTCAGCTTTCCGGCCGAGGTTTGGGTGTTGATCCCGTCCGTCAGCGAGCAAAAATGCACATCCAACATTCTGAAGGTTTTCAGCAGGCTTGCCAGATGCGCCACCGAGCGCCCGAGCCTGTCCAGCTTCCAGACAATCACCACATCCCCCGCCCGAAGCTCGGCCATCATCTCATCCAGCCCTTCGCGGCTGTCCCGTGCCCCCGATACGCCATGATCCATGAAGACATGATCACACTCCAGCTTTCTCAAGGCTTCAAGCTGGGAATCCAGCTTTTGTTTTTTGGTGGACACGCGGGCATAGCCGAATTTGCGCGCAGCGCCTTCGAAGACAGGTAAGATATTCATCGGATTGAGAAACCCCTTGTCAAAAACAACTGTTTATGAAAACGCATCATGCGCGCCTCTCCTGTCATATCACTGAAATCCCAAACCCGCAGAAACGCGGTGTTTTTCACGCTTTATAAATTGTCATAAGTGCTGTACGGTCCCAATCGCACAATCAGTTGTTTTTGAGTAAATCAAGGATCGCCCTGTATGTCCTGTGCTTGTTGATCACACAGGCTTTTTATCCACAGATATTGGCTGATGAAGCGGACGATCAGCCTGAGAACCCGCCGATATTTAAAGCGTCTGAGTTTTTGACTTGGAATCGCGCCAATCAGGAATTTTATATTGATACCAGCATGGGAATGGTGTCTTTGATTTTATCAGAAAATGACAAAGTGAAATGGAAATGCTTAAATGACTGATATAAGTGGGATCAAAATGAGACTTATGATTCTATCTTGGAAACAATGAAACGATTTCCTGATTATCACCCCCGAGGAATAATTGCAGCGATTGTCGAAAAGCAGTGCGGGTCTTTAGATTTTCGGAATTAACAATTTATAGAGACGGTTTAGCAACGGTTGTCATTATATCTTTGGGTACATTATCTGCGATACCTTCGGCTTTGAACTTTATCCCTGATGGCGCTTCATCTCGTATACGCCTTTGCCACTGCTCGAACTCATCCGAGGTCATGGGCTGGTTCGGGTCTTCATACCGATCCCGCGCCGCGCCCAGCACATCGGTCTGGTAGCGGCGAATATCTTCAATGGCCTGTTTATGCTGGAGGTATTCTTCATAAGACGGGGCATCATCAGGCCATTGGATATTCGCTGAAATGGTCGCATCTATTAGCTTGCCGTCTATACCCACTGTATCGCCGTTGATATTTCGGAAAACTGGGCCAATGCCGGGCAAGCTCACGGCCCGGTTCATCATGTCGTCCAAAGCGGCTTCGGCTCTTGTAAGCGCGGTTTCGGTGGCGCGCTCATATTGTTTTAGGAAATCACCGAAGGCTTCATAGGCCGCCCGGTATGTTTCGTTTTGTAAGGCAATGTCGAGGGCCGACAGTTTGACATTTACCGACCCCTTCTTCTTACGCTCACCCGTGACCGGATCGGTTTCTTTAATGAGATAATCATGCGCGTTGCCATCTCCGGTTTCCAGCCCGGCACGGGCACGTTCCAGCCGGGCCATATCTTCGGCCTTTTCTTTGGCGCTTTCCATCCGAGCGAAAAAAGTGGCATCATCGGGCGGCTGGAAAGTCATGATCTCGCCCCTGATATGGGCGTAAAATCGCGCTGCCCTATCAGGCAGCAAAAAACGCAATCAACAGTGTTGATTGCGTTGCTTATGGACACATCAAACACGGTCCCGCGCCCCAATGCACCCGACCTGTCCCTGAAATCACCAACTCTACAAAACCACACACCAACATTCATGCAAACAATTATAAATTGCATGCGTTAGGATTTCGTTAACCATACGAAACCGCTTTGCTGGATTTCACTCATTTCCATCGACGATATCTAGGCTGGCTAAACCATCTCAGGTCTGGAGTTTCTCGTTCCTGTGGTGGTGCCTTTAGCCTTGGCGGCATGGTGTATTCAACGGCTTCGGTACCTTGTGTAACGGCTTTTAAATTAGTACAGAATACATTCACATCCCCAAAATAATTTGGGTATGCTTCCTTAAGTGTCTCAACTTTGTCAGCCTCGATTAAAACTGTGTTTATTTCTGAATCAAGTTGTTGCATTTCGGCATCCCGGAAAGCATGAGCGCCAAAAATCGGTGCATTGTAGCCGTTTACACGAACTGTTCCGGATTTTATATCATAACTCACAAGATAGTAAGCAGGTCTATCTTTAGGATTGGTCGAAATCCTGTTAGTCTGTTCAACCGCAAAAGCAATACTTTCCAGTGTTTTGACTGCCGAAAGTTCCTTCTCTAAAGTTCTTAATTCAGTCAGATACTTGTTCCGTGGCGGAAGGTGCGGTCCTACAGGGCATTTTTCAGCAATAGCGACCTCGCCAGACATAAGCTGAAACAGTCGCAACCATCTTTTATCCCCCATACCACCCTTAAGATATTGACCTAAAAATGTGCCCATAACTTCTACGGCAGTGGCCCATGAATGTTGAAGACGAGTCCGGACTTGAATCTCAATGCGCCTACCTTCGCGATCGGGATAATTTGCACTGTCGCTAAAGCCAAATATGAGATGGCGGCATCGATACCCATCGCTTTTTGGCGAAGCGATATAGTCATTTTCTTTTAAAAAATTATACTTTAAATCAGACTTTAATGACTCAGCCAAATTATTGGCAGCATCAATATCAGTAACAATCGATCTGCATCCACCTAAGTCCTGTATTTGATTTAATCGTAGATTACTATTCTTGAGCTTTCGCCTAACAGATTTCATCGTTTTGAGACGCCCGACAGTTAACCCGTCTAGCTCTAAAGCTCTCATTCTACCTGTTAATGCAGCTCTTATTCGTACCATGGGGTAAAGATGAGAGTTACACCAGCTATTTGCGATCTGGAAAGTTCTTTTAATTTCCTCTCTACGCCCTTCATCCTCCCAACTTATATCATTTTTCAATTCGATTCCGGCTACGACAACCTCTTTGTTTGTGAACTGAAACTGCGGAAATTTGATCGACATTTATATCTCTGCCAAAAATACTAAGCATTTGATATGCGTTTAAAGATAGCTTTTTTCAACTGTTTTGAAAATCGAAATAGCCCTCAATATCCATAACCTGATGGGGAATTCCGATAATGTCGATGCTGTCATCATGGATAAGATAAAAAATCAAATGCTCGCCTTGGCGGACGCAATAATATCCGTCTGCGATATCAGGTCTGGCGCGCCCTCTTTCGGGGTTGTCGGCCAGCCATTCAAAGCGCTTATCAAGCGCATGCAGATAAGAGGCGCATTGCGCATCTCCCCATGTCTTGCGGGTATAGCGCGCGATGCCGCGTAAATCCTCATAGGCGCGCGGTGTGATACGAACGCGGCGGCTCATGCTTCTCCCGCGCTGTCGGCAATGATAGCATTAATGTCGAAATCTTCGACAAATTCCCCGCGCGCGGCCTGTGCGGCCCCTTCAGCTAAATGGGCACGCAAGCTTGCCAGCTTGGTTTTGCGTTCTTCCAGTGTGCGCAGGGCGTCACGCACCACTTCGCTGGCCGAGCCATAGCGCCCGCTGGCGATCTCGTTTTTGATGAACACTTCCCAATGCTCGCCTAAAGTCAGGCTGGTTGATGCCATGATGGTCTCCTTTATCAATATTCATAAGTCATATATATGAATATATCATGATTCATGAGTTGCCTGCAAATACCACACGGCCTTATCCGGCATTACGCGTCTGCTATGGTGAGAGCGCAACCCGCCCGCTTGCCCCTAGAAGCTCTGTCAAGGGGTGTGTCGCGCGATGTTAACGCAACACCGGGCGGGGTTTTGCGTGATAGGCGGATTGAGACACGCCTGAATACATCGAGACACATGGGAAAAATCCCTTGCCCAAAATGAAAGAATCGCCTTCAATGTTCGCTTAATGTTCTCATAAAGAAGAGGAGGAGAGCAAGGCAACAATGACATAAAGGAGATACGGCCCATGGTCAGCAAAGAGCCGGAAACACAGACGCATTATAATGACGGGCAGAGCAAAACCCCGCCAACGGTAACGCTGGATTATGGGCGTTATGAAGCCCTGCTTGAGGGGCCGGGCATGAGCGAGGATAATAAACGCGCGCTGATAGCCTCGCTCTGGTCGATTGTGGTGAATTTGGTTTTACTGGGCTTTGAGGTGCACCCGCTGCACCATGCGCAAAACTCTTGTGGAAAAGCGCCTGATTTGGGCTGGTATCCAGCGCAACACTCCCCAAATGAGATAGAGTATAAAGCATATTCTCTCATTACCTCATGGAATGAAACAGCCGCTAGGGACGCGGGCTGTAAAGGAGTCTGCCTATGAATTTTGAAAGGGATTTCATTGACTACACCGATGCCCGCACGCGCT
>JANQIB010000083.1 GCA_028282385.1 Alphaproteobacteria bacterium | reverse complement strand
GATTCCCCCATGGACTATCTATGTGAAGACTGCCAACAAAAAAAGAAACGCAGCGATTTATTCAAGGCAATGGACAAGCTTGAAACCGAGATCATGTATCTTGAAGAATTGCGCGATATCATGGGGGATATGCGCATGGAACGGGAACCGCCAGCCTATCTCTATCACCGGGTGGCGGAGCATATCACTACCGTACAGGAATGTTTCGCGGCAAGCCATGCAATTGCGTTTGATAAGAGCCGTTAAAAAAACCCGGAAAGATCCGGGCTTTTAAATTCTTATCTGGAATCTTCCTATTCGAACGTGATCTCACCACGGCGGTTAGCCGGTTCACGTACACCGTCAGCCGTATCCACCAGAAGCTGTTCTTCCCCGCGGCTGTCGACGCGGATCATATCCGGGCTGACACCACGCTGGACCAGTGCATCTTTAATCGCATTTGCGCGGCGCATGGCCAGTTTCCGGTTGTAGGCTTTGGAGCCTGACGTATCAGCGTGACCGACAATATTCACGGCATTGACGCTGCGGCCTCTCACTTCCTGAGCGACGGAGTCCAGAACGCTCTGCGCACCGGCATCCAGTGTGGACTGGTCAAAGTCGAAGAAGACCAGATACATCGCATTTTCAGGTTTCATTGGTGCATTCGGATCAACATCAAAGCCTGCGTTATCTGTGGCAACAGGTGCCGGCGGTGGTTCCGGTGCGCGGGCAGGCATGGCGCTTTCAAGCTGGTTTAAAGCTTCAATGAACTGATTACGGCAGCTATTGATGTCGTTTGTCTGGAAGCCTTCTTCCTGCTGTTCAATCCAGCAGTCAAAACGAGCCTGTGCAACAGCAGAAACATCCGGCTTCATTTCACGGGCGCCAAGGTCAAACACGTTAATCAGGCGGGCACGGCCATCGCTCAACTCTTGCAGCGGGCCACCCTGAACATTCCAGTCTGTGACGGGCTCTGGCGCAACAACATCACCACGTGCGGCGGCCAGTCCCTTACGGGCGAAATGCAGCGCATCAGCGTGATCGTTCATATCATTGAGTTCGCTGTCAACGAACATTCTGTATTCGGAAGTCAGCTTTTGTGTAAAGGGGCTGCCGACGGCTTGTGCGTTCTGCAGTGCCTCCACTTCATCATAATCCTTAAAATTACCGCAGGCAGACAAAGAAACCACGGCTGCAAGGACCACTAATCCGCGCATAACTTTCATGAAAATAACTCCTTCCGAGGGGTATCGGTTTGATTCAAAACTCCTTTCTTTTATATCCAATCTATTTGAAATGTAAAGACTTCTTCTCTGATTATGAGAAAAAAATGCGCCTTTGATAATTTTCTTGCGCTTTTGAACGAATATCCAGTATCTAAGCAATATCAAAGGCCTATCTGAAATGCGGGTGTAACTCAGGGGTAGAGTGTCAGCTTCCCAAGCTGAAAGTCGCGGGTTCGAATCCCGTCACCCGCTCCAGCCTTCGCAGTCAGTGCGCGTCAGTGCACACTTACGAGAAGGCTGTCGCGCCGTAGCTTCGTTAGAAGCGTAGGCGGACCTGACTGCTACGGCTTGGCAAGCCAGTGCCGCTCGGTAGTTGAGCGTAGTGAAACGAAGGCGGGCTCATTCTGCCCCTTGCATTTTCGAAGGGCCTTGTGTAGGTTCCCCGGCGTACTTACGAAGATTGGGGTGTAGCCAAGCGGTAAGGCAGCGGTTTTTGGTATCGCCATGCGCAGGTTCGAATCCTGCCACCCCAGCCACCCTGCGCAGTTAGCGAGCCTGTGGCGAGCGTTTACGAGCAGGAGTGTCCGCCGAAGCCTTGGCGAAGGCGGGCCGGTACAATAAAGCAAACTGCTTCGGCCTGGCAGGCCAAATTAAAACGATAACGGTTAATAGAGAATCAAACGAGTAAGAGAAAGGGTGTGTCCATGTCCAAATCAATGCTTGGCGTAAAAGTTGCCGTGCTCGCGGCAAACGGTGTGAATCAGGAAGAATTAACAGCTGTTCAAAAGGCGCTGGCAGCGCAGGGCGCGGCCTTGCGTCTAATCAGCACGGACCAAGGGCTGGTCAATGGTTGGGACGGCTCCGGCTGGGGCCATAATTTTGCAGTTGATGCACAGCTCAATACAGCGCTTGGCGTCGATTATGATTGTCTGATTATTCCAGGTGGTCAGCGTTCTCTGGATAAACTGAAACTAACAGCGCACACGAAGCGTTTTATCGGTAGCTTCATGGCAGCAGGCAAGCCTGTTGCGGTGATGGGCGATGCGCTTCAGATCATGGCTTATACGGAGCAACTCACCGGGCGTACAGTCGGCGGCCCTGAAGACCTTAAAGGCATAGCAGAGAAAGCCGGCGCTGTTTGGTCAGAGGACACCATGGTGCAGGATAACGCGCTGATGAGCGGTGATCTTCAGGCCCATGGTCTGGAGGCTTTTGTCAGTGCGATGATGTCCCTGTTTAACGAACCTATGGACATGGAAAAACAGGCCGCGTAAATTCCTTTCATTATGAAAGCCGAGACGGAAAACACAGTCAGCGAAATTGAGAGCGCGCTGGCGCTCTTGAGGAGGCATCTTTGACTGGGAGTCAGCCCTTTCCCGTCTCGATGATTTAAACAAAAAAGCAGAAGATCCGGACTTATGGTCCGATCAGGACGCGGCTCAGGCGGTGATGCGCGAACGCACCCAGTTGGAGCAGCGTATCAAGACGATCCGTGAGATTGAAACAGCCTTAAATGATCATGTTGAACTGATTGCCCTTGGGGAAGAAGAGGGGGATCAGGATGTGGTTCTCGAAGCCGAGCAGGCGATTGAAGAGCTTCGCGCCGTTGTCGAGAAAAAACAGCTGGAAAGCCTGCTGTCCGGTGAAGCGGATGAGAGTGATGCGTTTTTGGAGGTCAATGCCGGTGCCGGTGGGACAGAGGCGCAGGACTGGGCGCAGATGCTCTTGCGGATGTATCTGCGCTGGGCAGAGCGGCGCGGATTTAAAGTTTCCGTTTTGGAACAAAGTGATGGCGAAGAGGCCGGTATAAAATCCGCAACGATCCGTATTGAAGGGTTTCAAGCCTATGGCTGGATTAAAACAGAAAGCGGTGTCCACCGGCTGGTGCGGATCTCACCATTTGATTCCGGCGCGCGGCGCCATACGAGCTTTGCCTCCGTTGCGGTCACACCGGTCGTGGATGACAATATTGATGTTGAGGTCGAGGAAAAGGATCTGCGGATTGATACATACCGCTCCAGCGGCGCCGGCGGGCAACATGTGAATACAACTGACAGTGCAGTGCGCATTACGCACATCCCGACGGGCATTGTCGTCGCCTGCCAGAATGAACGCTCCCAGCATAAAAACCGGGCGCAGGCGATGAGCATGCTCAAAGCCCGGATCTATGAGGCGGAACTGCAAAAGCGTGAAGAAGAGGCCGCTGCCGCGCATGGTGAAAAAAGCGAGATTGGCTGGGGGCACCAGATCCGTTCTTATGTCCTGCATCCTTATCAGCTGATTAAGGATTTGCGGACTGAAGTGGAAACGTCAAACACGCAGGGTGTTCTTGACGGCGATCTGGATAGCTTTCTGGAGGCTTCTCTGGCGCATCGTCTCGGTAAGGGAAAAGAGGGATAACCCCTTGATTGTGCTTGCACCAAGGGGGCGCTATGCTCTAAGGTGTGTGCGGTTTTCATGAAGATCCGGCGCTACGGCGCAGGCTAATGAGGGTGTCCAAAAACATTATGACCCGATTTTTACTGATCCTGGTTATCTTTTTGTCTGTTGCCGCGCAGCATACTGCATGGGCACAGATGCCAGGCAACTCGACTCCTGAATTTATTCCAGCTAGTCCCTGGGTTGTTGGCCAGACACAGCTGGCGCAGCAGCGCGGCCTGAAGGGCGTCAAATTACCATGCGTCATGGTCAATGAATATAATAACGGTTTCACGATGCGCCTGTCCGGGGGCGGGCGAAGCATTATGGCGCTGGCCGTTGATTTTCGTCAGAATATTTTCCGTCAGGGTGCGCGCTACCCGGCCGTCTTCAAAACTGATACCGGGTTTATCCAGTCGATCAAAGGTTCAGCTTTTTCTCCCTCAATTCTGATCTTTAACATGCGGGATGCCAATGGCATCTACAGATCTCTTGAGACGGCAAAAGTTCTCTCTGTTGAAATCGGACAGAATAAGATGCGTTTTGCTTTAGGGGATGTTGGTAACGCACTTCGTGATCTTGAAAGCTGTTTTAACGGTGAAGGGAATTACCCGATGACAATGGTAAGCTCTCCCGGCCAGACAGCAGGCCCGATGCAAGGCACTTCAGCTTCAGTTCCGATGCCGGACGTTTCGCAGGATCTACCGGGGAGTTTTGAAGATATTACCGGCGCGCAAAAACAGGCGCCTGAATTTGCCCCGCCACAAGAAGATGAAATTTATATCAGCCGCCGTGACTCTCATCGCGCTGCGGCAATGAAACAGGCCGGCCGGACTTCGCGCGCAGCATCAATGATGAAGTCTTCTGCGTCTGCTGAAGCCAATCAGCGGCCGCCGCGTCAGCCGCAGCCTTCCGGGAATGACAGTCTGCTTTGGACGGCCCGTGAAGGGGAAGATATGCAGGCTGTTCTGCAGCGCTGGGGCGCACAGGCCGGCGTTGACGTTCAGTGGCAGGCCAGTGCCAGCCAGCCAATTACGCAGAATGTTACGCTAAGTGGATCTTTTGAAAATGCTGTGCAGACGTTGCTTTCTCAGAATGCAGTGATGGGACCGCTTCAGGGACAGATCAGAGATGGCGGTGGGAGTAAAACGATTTCCAGGGGAGGCTCTGGCATGAGTCCGATTTCGCTTACCTCTTCTCCGCGCATGTCTCCGGGCCTGAGATCTTCTGAAATGGGTGGGGGCCGCGCCGGGGCAAACTGGATGGCGCCAGCTGGCGGGTCTTTATATACTGTGCTGGAACAATGGTCTTCGCGCAGCAATGTTGATCTTCAATGGTTTTCTGAGCAGGGCTTTATGGTGAAGCAAAGCGTCGCTCAAAACGGTTCTTATGAAGATGCGCTGCGTACACTTTTAAGCCAGTATGAAGGTGATCGCATCCGTCCGGCTGTCCGGCTGAATACGGATCCGAATACAGGTATCCGTGTTCTTGTCGTTGAGAGTGAGCGGCTTTGACGGTTATGTCAGGCGGCAAGATAATATTACGACTCCCGGCTTTGCTGACAGTCTTTGTGTTGCTTTTAAGTGCGTCTGCACTGGCGCAGGAAGCCATTAAGCCCAAAGGTGGATGGCAGGTCACGCGGATGGAGCAACAACGCTCCGGGCCGTTTTGCGCTCTGACACAAAACTATGCGAACAGTATGATTGTTACACTTGGGCGCAATATGACCGAGGAATATTCACTTGCTGTTGACTTCCAGAAAAACCGTCTTGATCCTGAAAAATCTTACACGGTAACGCTGCGTCCCGGTCCGGGGCAAACGCGCAGCATGGAACTCATGCCTATTTCAGAGCGCGCGATTGTGATGCGCCTTGGCTGGGACGAAAGTTTCTTTGAGGCGCTGAACGTATCTCAAACGCTGGGGTTTGAAGTCGATGGGGAGCGCTTTAATTTTACCCTGCCGGAAATTCGCAGCGGGCAGCAGGATTTAAAAGCCTGTATTGACGGGATCAAGGACCGCACACCGACCAAGGCTGATATTCTGACGGCACAGGCTGGTCAGGCCGCGAAGGGCTTTCAGGCAAAAAGAGCAGAAGCACCGCAAGCTGTTGAAAGTTCAATTTCCGATCTACCAGTGCAGGAGGTTGAAACGCCGCGCGCTATTCCGCCCGGGCAAACTGCTCTGGCCGCACAAAATCCAGACTTGTTAAAACAAATTGCCTCTTTACGGGATGAAAATAAGAGTTTGCGGGGACGGCTCGGGGAACAGCAAAAACGCTTTGATGAAGCGTTCCGCAACAGCACCCAAAGCAATGAAGTGCAGGAAATGCAGGAAAAGATTAAATTGCTGGAGCAGGAAAATGAAGCGCTCAAGGCGGCGCCAAAGCCTGATCTCAAACCTGATTTGACGCAGGTCGCAAGTTCGGACGAAGCTTTGGAAAAAATGCGTGCGCGCTTTAACGAGGCGGAGCAGGAAGTAACCCGTCTTGGGAAAATGCTGCAAACCGAGCGTAAGGAAAAAGCCGACCTTCAGGATAAGCTGGTCAAAGCTGAAGCCAAGGCGCCGAAACTCGCAAAAGGGCAACCTGATCCGAAAAGCCTGCAAAAAACAGTTGTTGAACGCACGGCAGAGCTTGAGCGTGTACGCAAACAGTTAAGCGATGAGAAGAAGAAAACCAACGCACAGGCAGAGCAGATTACGGCGCTTCAAAAAGCGGCTAAAAGCGGGGATCGTACAGAACAGGATAAAGTCTTAACCAAGCAGATGGCAGACCTGACCAAAGAGCGCGATGAGGCGCTAAAACAGGTTGCAACGCTACAAGGGGCACAGAAAAAGCTTCAGGCACAGCTGGCAGCTTCGCAGCAAACTGTGCCGAGTTCTGAAGTTGCCGGCCTTCAAAGCAGGCTTGACAATGTGACGGCGCAGCTCAAGGCGCAGGAAAAAGAAAACAAGCAGATGAAATCAGAGCTTGTCGCCATGCAAAATACGGTGACGCGGCAGGCCTCTCATACGCCTGTGACCTCCCGTGTGGATGCTGCAAAACCGGTGCCCCGTGCGGTGGCTGCTCCCAAAACCCGTGCGCCGCAATTCGGTAAAGAAAAACTGCAGGCAGCCCTTCAGCGTTCCGGTCTTGGGGTTCATGGGGTTGCACCGGCCGGCGGACAAGGGCTGTCCTGGAAAACATCTGCGGGGGTTAATGGTCAGGCTGAGATTAAACCGCTCTCCAGTATGAGCGGTTTTACGGCTTTGGTTGATCAATATATTGGTGCACAAAAACAAAAATGCGGCGGAGATTTTGCAGCCGTCCCCAGCAAACAGGCCGCCGGGCAGGCGCAATATGAAGTGGCCTGTGTTGGCGGAACGGGTGGTTTCGCGTCCTCATTGCTGTTTATTGCCAAAGAAGGGCAGTTTGTCTCTATTGCACACAATACCGCTCCTGAAAACATGAATAGCGCGATGGATGCCCGCGACCGGCTTGCGACGACGCTGCAATAGGTGTTTAAGGCCTTTTCCCGCGAAGGCGGGAATCTATTAACACAAAAAAAGATCCCCGCTTTCGCGGGGAATACATTTTTGGCTATTGGGTATTTTTAGTCTTTATCAGAGCTTTTATCTACGCCTTGCTGCATCATGAATGGATTAAACATTTTCAAAGCGTTTTCCATCATGGCCATATTCTGTTTGCTGATCTCTTCCATATTGGCCATGCCGGGCATTCCCGGAAACATGCCTTCAATGGACTTATTGACGTGATCGCGCAGCTGTTCCTGGTTGGCCGTAAAGAACTGCATGCTTTGTTCAAGGTATTTCGGAACCAAGGCGCCCATACCCATATTGTCACCATAGAAACCGATCAGTTCGCGCAGGAAGCTGGTAGGCAGCAAATTCTGACCGTCTTTGCCTTCCTGGTCGACAATGATTTGTGTCAGAACGGAGCGGGTCAGGTCTTCGCCTGATTTTGCATCATAGACGACAAAATCGTGGCCTTCTTTGACCATTTCGCACAAATCATCCAGTGTTACATAGGAACTGCGCCCCGTGTCATAAAGGCGCCGATTGGCATATTTTTTAATCACAGTCGGGTCATTACTCTTGGTTTTTGGTGCGGCCATAGCTGCGATCCTTTCCTGCAGATAATCTTTGTATTGCAAATGTAAGTATCCTTCATTATTGCACAAAAATGCTGCGGAGCGAAAGAGGAAAAAATTGCCGTATTTTTGTGCAGCAATTCCAAGGGCTTTGTGCATAATAAAGAAATGAACAGATACGGCCCAACCCCGCTGCCTTTACACCTGTCTCTTGCTGCATCAGCCTGTATGCAGCAAGGCGAAGACGGGCAGGCGATGATGCAGGATTTGCTGGCCGGGATTAAAGCCTATCAGGATCATCCCTATAAAAGGCAGGAGGGCGGCTTGCCCGTTCTCTGGCAGCAGGAGGAAGCCACACTCAGCGGTGATGAGATACAAAAGGGTCGGCCTCACCTGATGTGTATTCCTTCGCTGATTAACAGGTCTTCTATTCTGGATATCACCCCGGAGCGGTCTTTTCTCCGTTTTATGAGAGATGAAGAAAAGCTGGGCATAAGCCTTCTGGACTGGGGGGAGAGTGCCCGGGATGACGGGCAGGGCAGTCCTGAAGATCTCATTCTAAAACGCCTGATCCCGGCTCTCGAAAATCCGGGCACACCGGTCCATGTTTTGGGTTATTGTATCGGCGGCACTCTTTTGCTTGCCGCGGCGCAGCTTCGTCCCGATTTATTTGCATCGATTACTCTGCTGGCTAGTCCGTGGGATTTTCATGCCGGGGATCCGTCCATGCGTTTGCTTGTCCAAACAGCAAGTCCCGGCGCTTTTACGATGATGGCGCAGCAGGGCAAGCTTGGCGGTCTCTGGACACAAAGTCTTTTTGCTGCACTGGAACCGGAAAAGACCGCGCGGAAATTTGCCTCTTTTGCAGCGCGCGCGCCGGAGGACCCGGAGGCTGCTGTTTTTGTTGCGGTAGAGGATTGGCTTAATGATCCGGTCGATTTGCCGGGCGGGATCGCACGCACCTGCATTCAGGACTGGTATGGATTAAACGGCCCGGCAAAGGGGCAATGGAAGGTCGGCAAGACAGTGATCGATCCGGCTAAAATAAACTGCCCGGTTTTGATCGTTACAGGAGCAAGGGATAAGCTTGTGCCGCCTGAAAGCTCTACGGTTCTTCAGCATATTGTGCCAGGGGCAAAGCTCTTGCAAGAAGATTTCGGGCATATCGGTTTAATGGCCTCGAAAGCTGCGCCGCAGCAAATCTGGCAACCGATAAAAAATTGGATTTTAGCGCAAGACTAACTTGAAAGCTCTGGCGGGTCAGATTATGTTGCCTGCAACATTTTCTTTAAGGACACAAAACCATGTCAGATGATCCTATAGTTATAGTCAGTGCGCGGCGGACCGCGATCGGTAATTTTCTCGGCGGACTTTCAAAAGTACCCGCCCATCTTCTCGGCAGAGACGTCATTCAATCCGTACTTGAGGAGTCCGGCGTGAAACCCGAAGAGGTTGATGATGTGATTATGGGGCAGGTTTTGACAGCAGCGCAGGGACAAAACCCGGCGCGCCAGGCCGCGATTGCTGCAGGAGTGCCGGAAGGTAAAACAGCTCTGACAATCAATCAGGTGTGTGGGTCCGGTTTGCGGTCTGTGGCGATGGGCGCTCAGGCAATTTTGTGCGGTGATGCGGATATTGTGGTTGCCGGCGGTCAGGAAAATATGAGCTTGTCACCGCATGCGCTGCATTTGCGTGAGGGCACAAAAATGGGACCGGCGAGCATGGCCGATACGATGATCTTGGATGGACTTTGGGATGCATTCAATGATTACCATATGGGAACGACAGCCGAAAACATCGCGCAGCAATTCGGCATTGACCGCGCGGCGCAGGACGCATTTGCCGCCGGATCACAGCAAAAAGCAGAAGCCGCGATTGCAGCCGGTAAGTTTAAAGCGGAAATTGTTCCTGTGACAGTGAAGGGGCGTAAGGAAGACACGGTTGTTGAAGCAGATGAGTTTCCGCGCGCCGGCACAACGGCGGAAGGGCTTGGTAAGCTCAAACCTGCTTTTGCCAAAGACGGTAGCGTGACAGCGGGGAACGCCTCCGGCATTAATGATGGCGCGGCGGCTGTAATCTTGATGCGGGCGTCGGAAGCCACCAAACGCGGCCTGAAACCGTTTGCTGTGATTAAAAGCTGGGCAACAGCGGGCGTGGACCCGGCGGTGATGGGCACCGGGCCGATCCCGGCCTCAAAGGCGGCGCTTGACAAAGCGGGCTGGAGCGCCGGTGATCTTGATCTCGTTGAATCCAATGAGGCTTTTGCCGCGCAGGCCTGCTGTGTTTTACAGGAGCTTGGGCTGGATGCAGACAGGGTCAATGTGAATGGTGGTGCGATTGCACTGGGTCATCCGATTGGGGCGTCAGGGACGCGGGTGCTGGTCACGCTCCTTCATGAAATGGTACGCCGGGATGCAAAGAAAGGTCTTGTGACGCTGTGTATCGGCGGCGGGATGGGCATTGCCATGTGCGTCGAGCGTGACGGTTCAATGGATTTTAGAGAGGTGGAATAAATGCCAAAGGGTGTAGCGATTGTAACCGGCGGAACGCGTGGGATCGGGCTTGAAATTACAAAGGCCCTGATTGCCGATGGATATCAGGTGGCCGCGATTTATCACGGCAATGAAGAAGCTGCCCAAAAATGTGAAGCGGACACCGGTGCCAAAGCCTATAAGCTGGATGTTGCGGATTTTGAAGCCTGTCAAAAAGCCGCCGAAACCATTACGACTGAGATGGGGGAGATCGAGGTTCTTGTCAATAATGCCGGGATTACCAAGGACGGCATGATGCATAAAATGGCTGAGGAGAACTGGCATGCGGTGATCGAGACCAACCTGACCTCCTGCTTTAATATGTGCCGTGCAGTGATCGGCAGAATGCGTACAGCAGGGTTCGGGCGGATTATTAATATTAGCTCAATTAATGGCCAGAAGGGCCAGTTCGGCCAGACGAATTATTCCGCAGCCAAGGCTGGGATGCTTGGTTTTACAAAGGCGCTGGCGCTGGAAAGCGCGGCCAAGGGGATTACCGTGAATGCCATCTGTCCGGGCTATATTGCAACGGAAATGACAGCCTCGATGAACCAGGACGTCCTGGACGGGGTGATCCGGCAAATTCCGGTTGCCCGCATGGGAAAACCAGAGGAAATTGCGGATATTTGTGTTTTTCTTGCCTCTGAGAAGGCTGCCTTTATTACAGGATCCACCATTACGGCCAATGGCGGACAATATATGGCCTCGTAATAAATCCGGCCTATGCTAAAATTTACTGGCTATGAGTCGTAAAACAGTCATTCTCGACCGCCGCTTCGTTCCCAAAGATGAGATTATTATGAAGGAAGGGGAACAGGGCAGTATTGCTTTTCTGGTTCAGTCCGGGGAAGTGCGTGTTTATACAACAACAGACGATCATGAAGTTGAACTGGCCTGTCTTGGGGTTGGTGAAATCTTTGGTGAAATGGCGCTGATTTCCGACAATCCGCGAACAGCAAGTGTGCAGGCGACGCAGGATTGTAACCTAATTGTTATTTCGAGAATTCAGTTTGAAGAAAAGCTAGGAGATCTTGATCCGACGATTAGTGCGGTTATCCGCATGCTCACCCGCCGGATTACGCAGACGAATAACTCTCTTGTGAACAAAAAGCAAACGCTGAAAGATTTACAGCAAACAACCCGTCTGATTTATCAAAATATCCTCTCCGGCCTGCCAACAAATCAAAAGAGGAACTGCCAGGAGCTTGTGCTGCCGGCGATGGAAGAGTTTTTGGAGTCAATCGAGCAGTTTCAGGACCGTTATGCGATAAGCAGTAAGTCTGAATAATATTTGAGTTCCCCTCTTAAACACCCTATATAGACGTATATCGAAAATCAGCCTGACCTAAGGGAGATCTTATGCGCCTTGTTTTTGCAGCTTTATCGGTTTTTATCCTTTTAATTGTAGGGCTTTTGATTGGTCCATCTTTTGTCGACTGGAACAGCTACAAGCCACAGATTATAGAGCAAATTAAAAAAGCCAGCGGGTATGACGTTACGATTGGCGGCGACCTGAAAATGGCAATTCTGCCGACGCCGAGCGTGACGATTAATCAAGTCAGTGTTGAAGCGCCGAAAAAGGTTGAAAGTGCGACGCTGGTTTCTGTTGAAAAAGCGCATGTGTCTTTGGCGTTGATGCCACTCTTTAAAAAAGAAGTGCAGGTGAGCGCTGTTGAACTGGTGAAGCCGGATATCACGCTTGAGGTTTTAAAGGACGGATCACAGGGCTGGATGAGCGATACGCTAAATAAGGCAAGTGATGTGAAACAGGCTTTGCCGGAAACAGCGCAGCAGGAGGCATCCAATGTTGCATCCGGCGCAGCGGAAAAAATCTCTTTGGACTCTGTTGAGATTGAAGACGGAAAAATTACCTATATTGATCATGCCAAAGGATCACGGCAGGCTCTTGAAAATATCAATCTTGCTTTGTCTGCGCCAAGCCTGAAAGGGCCGTTTAAAGCCAAAGGCGATTTTGTTCACCAGGGGCGCACGATTGAAATTGACGGTAAGACTGGGCGTTTCGAAAAAGGCGCGGATAATATTTCGGTTAATGCCGATATTGCGTTGCCTGGGAGTAAGACAAAGCTGTCTTTTAATGGTGTGGCGGCCATAGGAGAAACGCCTGAAGTCCAGGGGGAAACCGATTTTAAAACGGCCAATCTTGCGGCTCTTGCGCCGGCTTCCGGGATTGCGAAACCGGCATCTTTCAGCGGTATGCTCAGCGCTAATCAGGACGAAGTGTTTTTAACTGATGCTGATATTTCTTTGGGAGAGCTCAAAGGTTCCGGCAAAATGCGCCTGAGCGGTCTTAAAGAGCGTAAACCGATGAAGTTTGGCGGCAGTATAAAGCTTGACGGTATTCTTAATCTGGAAGATGTCAAAAGTGATCTGGCGCCGTCTAAAGCCCCTTCCGTTAAAGATGCGGAAAAAGCTGTGGCGAAGGGCGGAAGTACCGCGAAATCAGGCGGGTTCTTACCGCAAACATTAACTCTCCCTGGCGCTCTTGAAGGTCAGTTTACAATTGAAGCGGGCGGCGTGGAATTTGGTGGGCAGGCGTTCAAAGGTCTTTTGCTGGATGTCGCCAAAAAAGGTAAGGTGATTGCTGTTGATGTAAAAGTTCTGGATATGCCGGGGCAGGGGAAGACCGAAACCAAAGGTGTTTTAGAATTTGTATCTTCCAGCACATCAGCCAAAGACGGAAGTGTGACGTTGTCCGACCCGTCCCTGAAGTTTCAGTCCAGCGGGAGCATCGGTCAGCTTGATACATTCATTTCCGCTCTTGCACCCGATCAGAAAAACAATGACGCGGTTAAAGCGTTTAAAACTTTACAATATAACGCCAGTGGCGCGGTCAAACCGTCAATGATTGAGGTGAGTAAATCCAGCGTCAAACTGGATCAAACCAATGCGGCTATTGCAGGAAGTTATAAACCGTCACTCTCGGGTGCAAAGGCAGATGTAACGCTCGATATTTCTGCAGATACCATTGACCTTGATTCTGTGATGGTGCGCATGGGCCAGAAAAAGGCGACCTCCCCGGCGCAAACAACGCAGGGTCAGGCACCTGCCGCACCCGCTGCAAAGGCCGACCTGGAAAAATCGCTTGAGCCGGTCCGTGATTTTGAGCTGCCGGTTAACCTTGCGTTTGATTTAAGTCTTCAAAAGCTGCGCTATAATACGCAGGACATTGAAGGGATCCGCCTGAAAGGAAAAAGCGTGGGATCGTCTCTTGTGTTAGACGCGGCATCTGCCAACAAGGTGATGGGCGGTAATGTCTCGGCAAAAGGGAAGGTCGGCGATTTAAAGAAACTTTCGGGCATTGATCTGGACCTTTACGGTAAAACCGAAAACGCCGATCAGTTGATGAAAACGCTGAATGTTGATCTATCGAAGCTGCCATCAAAAATCGGGGTGGCAGAAGCAAAGCTGACAATAAAAGGAGCCGCCGAGGAGCTTGTATTTACAAGCAATATCTCTGCGCTGCGTGGTCAGTTTGATGCGACCGGGACGGTAAAGAATGCTCTGTCCGATAGCCGTGATATCAATGCAAGTGCGATAGGCTTTAAACACCCTGATATTGTCCAGGCGATACAGATTTTTAACCCGTCTTTTCAGGGGCCGGTCGGTTTAAAAGGTAAGGCTGTTGATTTTTACACGGCGATGGCGGTGCAGGGGAAAACCTACAACTTCACAGGTGTAAAAGCCAAAATCGGACCAACGTCAATAACCGGGGACGTAAAAGCAGACCTGTCCGGCGCTCGTCCTTCTTTGTCCGGTGATGTTAACCTAGGTAGTCTGGCGCTGGATGTTCTTTTGACAGGATCTAAAGTCAAAAGTTCTGAAGGGAAGATTGCCAGAACAAGTGCGAGTAAAAGCAGTAAGTCTTCGAATGGCAGTGCGCGCTGGTCACGCAATGCCATTGATACTGGCTGGATGCGCAGCGCCGATCTTGATTTTGGGATTAAAGGGGAGCGCATTACCTATGGCGCGTGGGCGTTTACCAATCCGAATACGAAGCTCACAATGAAGAATGGGACGGTCAAGGTTGATAACCTGAATGCCGGATTGTTTGGTGGAAAAGCTGGCCTGAATGCAACAGTTGTGGCGCCGGCTGATCCAAAGCAGCCAATTACCATGGCAGTTGATAGTAAAATGACCGACGTTCAGATTGAACAGTTGGCAAAGGCACTCAGCGGCTCTGGTAAATTGCAGGGGCGCGGGGATGTTTCTCTGGATATGGATGTCACGACGGCTGGAATTAGCCCGAGCGCCCTGATTAACAGCCTGAAAGGGAAGGCGGATCTTGATGGGAAGAATATTGTGCTTGAAGGCTTTGATTTTGCCAAGCTCGCCCGCGGACTGGCGACCGAAGAAAAGCTGATCGACTCTGCGTCTTCCTTTATCGACGGCGTAACCTCAGGCGGGGAAACACAGTTTGATACTTTAACTGGGGATTACAATATCACCGAAGGCATTGTTAAAATTATCAGGATGCAGATGGACGGTCCGGCGGCTGTGGTCAACTCGACCGGGAATGTTAATCTGCCAGCTTATACAATTGATACCACGCATTTAATTTCATTAAAGCAGGTTCAAAACCTTGAACCATTTAAGATCACGATTAACGGGCCGTTGGATAATCCATCAACTGTTGGAATGAACGTGATTGAGCAATATTTGCAAAAGAAACTGGAACGTAAGATCGTCAAGGAACTGCCAAAACTGCTGGGCGATGATGTAAATCAAAAGCTGCAGCAATTCGGCATTCTTCCAAAAGAGCAGCAGGCCCCCGCACCTGCACAGGAGACTGCTCCAGCCGCCGGTCAGGAAACGCAGCAGCAGAAACAGCCACAACAGCAGCCAACGGCCGAAGATGCGATCAAGGGTGTTCTGGAAGGTTTGTTGCGGTAGAGTTTTTCAACTCATTGAGAATATAAAGCCGGATCGCGCTGGACAGGTTTGAAGTGCCGCGCGCCGCATCGATCTCGGCAATCATCTTATTGAGTGATTTTCCTTTCTGATCCGCAATTTTTTGCAGTTCTTCCCAGAAAGGCTGTTCAACCGACACGCTCGTCGCATGCCCGGCGATCCTGACGGAACGTTTGATAATTTTACTGTTCATATTCTTCCTGTAAGTGTCTCCAATATTATAGCGCCGCAGGCATTAAAAAATGAAACGCAAAGGACGCAAAGTTGCGCAAAGTTTTATCAAGAATGCCGGACGTACTTTGCGTAACTTTGTGTGACTTTGCGTTTTTAAATATTTTATAGCCGCTTGCGCGGCATTTTAATTTTCGAGATGGCTTTAATCCCGCGGTTTGATCATATCTTCGGGCCGTACCCACTCATCGAACTGCTCTTCGGTCAGCAGGCCGAGCTTCACGCCTTCCTCTTTCAGGGACGTCCCGTTGGTATAGGCCGTCTTGGCGATTTTAGCGGCATTATCATAGCCGATATGCGGGTTGAGCGCTGTGACCAGCATCAGGGAGTTTTCCATCAGCTGTTTGATTTTTGTTTCATTGGCTTCAATCCCAACAACGCAGTTCTTGGTAAAGCTGTTCATCCCGTCACTTAAGAGCCGGATCGATTGCAGCACGTTATAAATCATCACCGGTGTAAACACGTTGAGCTCAAAATGCCCGTTAGAGCCGGCCACAGACACAGCGGTATGGTTCCCCATCACTTGCGCGCAGACCATTGTCAGTGCTTCGCACTGGGTCGGGTTAACCTTGCCAGGCATGATGGAGGAGCCGGGCTCATTGGCGGGTAAGATAATCTCCCCGATCCCGGAGCGCGGGCCGGAGCCGAGCAGGCGGATATCATTGGCGATTTTCATCAGGCTGCAGGCAATCACATTCAGTGCGCCGGACAGCTCAACCATCGCATCATGCGCGGCGAGGGCTTCGAATTTATTTTCCGCCGTCACAAAGGGCAGGCCGGTAATTTCACTGACCGCGGCGGCGAATTTTGTATCAAACCCCGCCTTGGAGTTAATGCCCGTGCCGACCGCTGTGCCGCCCTGGGCCAGCATCATCACGCGCGGCAGCGTGGCTTTGACGCGCTCAATCCCGTATTTGATTTGTGTCGCATAGCCCGAAAATTCTTGGCCCAAAGTTAGGGGGGTGGCGTCCTGTAAATGTGTCCGGCCGTTTTTGACAATTTTGGCAAAAGCTTTTTCCTTGCCTTCCAGCGCGGCCTGCAGCGTTTCCAGCGCCGGGATCAGGTCATGGTGGAGCGTTTCCCCTGCGGCGATATGCATCACGGTCGGGAAGGTATCATTGGAGCTTTGGCCCATATTGACGTGATCGTTTGGGTGAACAGGCTCCTTGCCGCCACGTGTGCCGGACAGCGCCTCGTTTGCGCGCCCGGCAATGACCTCATTGGCATTCATGTTGGACTGCGTGCCCGAACCGGTCTGCCAGACGGCGAGGGGGAACTGACCGGCCAATGTGCCGTCAATCACCTCATCGGCGGCGCTTACAATCGCATGCCCGGTTTTCTCGTCCATGACGCCAAGGGCCATATTAACCTGCGCGGCGGCTTTTTTCTGGATGCCCAGTGCGCGGACAAGGGGGCCGGGCATCTTCTCTGTGCCGATATCGAAATTTTGCAAGCTGCGCTGCGTCTGCGCGCCCCAATAGGCGTCTGCCGGGACTTCGATCTCTCCAATGGAATCTGTTTCTGTGCGGGTGTTTGCCATTTATCTCTCTTGTATTTACATATGGATTTTTAGATGATATCCATTTAAGTGAATTCAAAACAAAGGATATACTATGCTGAAAACAGCTTGGGAAAAAGTCTCAAACGTAAGAAAAGAGACAGTAGAGGCATCCATTATGGGGGTGGCCGCTACAGGTTTTGCTCTTTATGGAGTCTGGGCGGCAGCATCTTTCCAAAATTATGGGGACGCATGTATTGCCGGAGCACTCACTATAGGGCTTGGTGGAGCAGCTTGGTCCCATTTTAGAGAAAGCAATTCTCCAAGCCCGACCAAGTAAAGATTATCGTTTTAAAACCGTCACATGGCCCATTTTGCAGGAACACATAGTCTACAAAGTCACGCGAAGTTTTTATTGACATAATTAATAATTGTATTATTACTTTAAGCGATGGCTAGCTCATTTACAGGAAAAATTCATACAACACCTTCCGGCACTGTTGTCACGCAGTGGCAAAATGCATCCGGGGAGCTTTGGTATATGGATAAAATTGATGTGCGTATGCATCAAATGCTCTATTCCGGAAGTAAAGTTCCAGATGACCTTGTGCTTGCAGAGCTATATTTAAAAGATCACGATGGCTGGTGGCCACATCCTTTAGCAGCTTAATCTTTTAAAATCGTGACATGACCCATTTTGCGGCCCGGGCGGGATTCTGTTTCATCTAATGCTTTTTGAATATTGTCGTAAGCTTCTCTCAAAAAGCGTGTCATTTGAGGATGCGCAGGGTTCGGCCAATTTGGTATATCCGCCCATTTATAGTCCAAGCATTCACTATTCAAAAGAGGGGTAAAGTTACTTACCCGGGATAGAAAAACAACGCATCTCTGCTCTCCTACCATAAAATCATGCAAGGGCAATACGTTCTCAGGAGTATAGCCAATTTCTTCTTCTGTTTCCCGGACAACAGCCTGAAGAGCCGTTTCACCATTTTGTAAATTAACTTTTCCGCCTGGCAGGCCCCATGTTCCGTCGTCGGCGCGCAGGATTGCAAAAAAACGGTTTTGGGCTGGAGAATAGAGCAATAGGAAAACTCTATCAGCCGGGGCATTGAGGGATACTTCTGGAAAATTTCCGATCATACCGCTTCTTAAGAGAAAAGATATGAAAAATCAACTTCTATTCTTCAAAATCGTGACATGACCCATTTTGCGGCTTGGACGGCTTTCCGTTTTGCCGTAGAGATGGACGCAGGCGCCGGGTGTTTCCAGGTATTTCGGAATATCTTTTACGTCATCACCGATCAGGTTGATCATCTCAGCCTGTTGATACGGGGCCGGGTCAGCCACAGGCAGGCCGCACACGGCGCGCACATGCTGTTCAAATTGTGAGACGGCACAGGCATCAATCGTCCAGTGACCGGAGTTATGGGTGCGCGGGGCGATTTCATTGGCCAGCAGGCGGCCATCCTTGGTTACAAACAGTTCCAGCGTCAAAACACCTACGAGGTTCACTTGGGCCCCTAATGTTTCAGCCATCTCCACCGCTTGTGTACTGAGCGTATCGGAAAGGGGGGCAGGGTAAGTCGTTTTAGACAGGATATGGTTTTTATGATCATTCAGAACCGGGGGATAACTCTGAATATTACCCATAAGGTCGCGAGATGTGACAACAGAGACCTCAAAATCGAAATTTATAATTTCTTCTATTACAGCATGTTGAGTATTAAGTTCTGCCCATTTTTCTGGGATATTATCTTTAACATCCAGTTTTATCTGGCCTTTTCCATCATAGCCGAAACGCGCCGTTTTAATTATGCATTTTGAGGTCTGCCAGGTTTCAAGTGTTGTGGATATGTCTCCCGGATTTTCGCATGGTGCCCACCGAGTCGTTTCAATTCCGATCTCGTTTAAAAAGGCTTTTTCACGTGTCCGGTCCTGGGAAACCTCGAGCAGTTTTGTACCCGGATAAACAGGTTTCAGATCAGTCAAAAACTCAACAGTTTCAAGAGGGATATTCTCAAATTCATAAGAAATAACATCAACTTGATCTGCAAAGTTTTTCAGAGCTTCTTTGTCATCATATTCTGCGCAGGTGAAATGCGGTGTAACAAGGCTCGCCGGGCATCCTGATTCGGGACAGTAAATATGGGTAGTGATCCCTAAACGCGCCGCTGCGAGGGCTGACATCCGGCCTAATTGTCCGCCGCCAAGGATACCGAGAATTTTAGATTCCATTTTCATGACAGAGAGTTAAACCATTTTTCTAAGAGTTATAAAACTACAAAATTTATGACCCTTGTTCATAAGACCTGTGGATAAAGCTGTGAGTTATTCAAAAGGGGCGTGTTTTAAGATTATTCTGGAATATCTTTCACTTGTGCGGTCTGATCGGCGCGATATTGTTCCAGGCGGCCCATAATCGCCTCATCTGCGGTTCCTAAGATTGCAGCAGCGAGTAATCCGGCGTTTTTTGCCCCGGCTTTTCCAATCGCCAGCGTACCGACAGGGATGCCGCCGGGCATCTGGGCAATAGAAAGCAGGCTGTCCATCCCATCCAGGGGCGTATTTTCGCCCGGAACGCCCAAAACAGGGAGCGGCGTTAAAGCGGCAACCATGCCCGGCAGGTGGGCGGCGCCGCCGGCACTGGCGATAATGACTTTTATCCCCCGGTCTTTAGCAGTTTTTGCGTAGTCATACATGCGCTCCGGCGTGCGGTGCGCTGACACGATTTTGACTTCATGCGGAATCTGAAGATCATGAAGGATCTCATGAGAATTCTTCATTCTTTCCCAGTCTGACTGGGAGCCCATTATGATCCCGATTTGGGGGTTCTCATCTGCGTGTGTCATGGGAAAAGAGGATGACTTATCCACAGGGGGAAATCAAGGGTAAAATCCCTCTCCCTTCGGGGAGAGGGCAACGAGACTTAAGGCCGTAAGGCCTTTAGTCGCAGTGGGTGAGGGGGAGAGTTTTTTTGTTGAAACAAATAAAACACCCTCACCCAGCTTCGTCTAAATTCGCACTTCGTGCTCACTAAGACTACGCAACCCTCTCCCTCAAGGGAGAGGGGCTATCCGGTTTTAAGCAATAATATCAGGAATAATTTGGGAGCGGACTTTTTCGATCTGGTCCTTGAGGATGAGTTTACGTTTTTTCATCCGCTGGACCTGCAAAAAATCGACCGGCGGCGTATTGATCAGCCGGTCGATGATGTCATCAAGGTCACGGTGCTCGCGTTCAAGGTCGGCAAGCTGTTCTTCAAGGTCAGTAATATCTTCCATTTAAATCTAAGGAATACCGCTTAAGCTTATTGAATTTAAAAGACTATCATACTTTTTGGCTTTTGAGAATAAAAACTCTGTGATTGTGTGTTTTGTGGCTTGGCTTTTAAGGGGCTGTGGGTTAGAAAAGAATGATTTTTGATGAGATTCCAAAGGGCTAACACATATGAAAATCGGTATTTTAACAAGCGGCGGGGATTGTGCAGGGCTGAATGCGGCAATCGGCGCGGTGACGATTGCAGCGGCGCGCCACGGCATTGAAACGCTTGGGATCCGCCGGGGGACTGTCGGTTTGATGGGCGATGAACCCGATTATGAAGTCTTGCGGCCTGAATCCTTTACCCACGACCTGATGCATAAACCCAGCACCTTTTTGGGAACGACAAATAAGGGCAATCCGTTTCAATATCCTGACGGAGAAGGGGCGTTTGACGACCGCTCCGAGGAGATTATCAGGAATATCCAAAAGCTTGGGATCAGCACGCTCATCGGGATTGGCGGTGATGGATCCCTGGAAATCCTGCATGAGATTACACAAAAAGGCGGGATTAACCTGATCTGGATCCCCAAGACGATTGATAATGACGTCGATCAGACGGAATTTGCGATTGGTTTTTATTCGGCGGTGCGCACCGCGACCCGCTTTATTAATAACCTGCATGCAACGGCCCAGACTCATGATGTGATTATGATCACCGAGGTGATGGGCCGGGATGCCGGACACTTAGCGCTTCATTCCGGGCTGGCAGGAACGGCAGATGTGATCCTGATCCCGGAAATTCCCTATAATCTTGAGAGCATTAAAGCCAAATATGAGGCTATCAAGGCCAGTGGTCGTAATTATGCGCAGATTGTTGTTTCTGAGGCGGTGAAGGACCTGGAGGGTAATAAAATCCAGCGTAAGAGCGCCAGCGGCAAGGTTGTCTATGGCGGCATTGGAGAATATCTGAAAGAAAAGTTGGGTGAGGTTTTACAGGCGGAAATCAGGGTACAGAGCCCCGGTCATACCCTGCGCGGCTGCTCCCCGACCGCGCAGGATGTGATGCTTGCGCTGCAATTCGGGCAAAAGGCGGTTGAGCTTGTTTTGAAAGGTCAGACCGGGCGCATGGTGGCAATGAAGGACGGGGATATCATCGATATCGATGTGCGCGAAGTGGCGGGAAAAAGCTGCCAGGTAGACGTTGAGGGCGACATGGTCCATACTGCGCGGGCGCCTAACATTTCTTTTGGAGACGAATAGAATGCACTCACTCCAATATATACAGCAGTCGCTGACCGAAGATGAAGAGCTGGTCCATGCTGGCTATTTTCACTGGATGTATACGGTTTCAGCTTATTCCAATATTGTCTTTGGTTTGATCTTCGGGATTTTGATTTTGGTTTTTGCGATCAAAATGGAACCGATCATGTTTGGAAATCCCTATTTCCAGGAGCTTTCCACACTCCAGAAAATCCAGACGCTTCATCCGGGGATTAAGATCCTGGCCTTTTTTGTTATTTTGCTCGGCATTTTGAAATTTGTGCAGATGATGATCGTCAAGGCAACCACGGAGATCGCCATTACCAATAAACGCCTTGTCTGTAAGCGCGGCCTGGTCGCCCGTTATGTCGGCGAAATCAGTATCGACCGGATTGAAGGGGTCAATGTCCTGCAGGGAATTTTAGGCCGGATTTTCGATTATGGCCGTGTGATGGTCCGCGGGATGGGGGTCGGCGAAGTTGTCCTGCCGCCAATCGCCGAGCCTGTCAAATTCCGCCAGGCAATTGACAGGGCGAAATCGGTTTAGGCTTTTGTGTCAGGCATTGCCGGATAAATCATAAAAAACGAACAAAATGGTCATATTTTCTCTTTAGGGTTTGAGGCAGCAGAAAAATCAAAAGAGGGGTATCTATGTTTAAAACATCTGTGGTCTTATTGTTCGGGCTTATTGTTCTCACCTCCTGCGGACCCATTTACAAAACAACCTATGACTTTAAACCGGCCAAAACACCGGAAGGCAGTATGTGTACCAGCAATTGTCTGGACAAGATGGCGCTGTGCAAATCCCACTGTAAAACAGAAGAGAGGGATTGCATAAGAATAAGAGAGCTTAAAGCCGAAAATGCCTATCTCAAATATGTTGAAGAACGGCGCCGTCTTGGACGGGAGCTGAAAAAAGACCGGGATTATTTTCTGGCAACCGCTTCACGGTGCAGCACAAGAGATTGTGACGAGAAATGTGATGCTGATCAGCGTTTGTGCCATACGGCTTGCGGCGGTGAGGTGATCGAAAGACGCGAATGCACGCATTTTTGTGATTAGTTTCTAAAAATCCGTTTCTTTTTCCGGCTTTACGTTCCGGTTTTTGATCTGTAAAAACAGGCAGCGAAGAGAGGACACAAATGACCAAAAAATGGGATAAATCAAAGCTTGTCAGCCGGTATGTGACGGAAGGGCCGAAAAGTGCGCCGCACCGGGCGATGCTCTATGCGATGGGTGTGACTGAAGAAGAGATTGCCCAGCCTTTGGTCGGGGTGGCGACCTGTTGGAATGAGGCTGCGCCATGTAATATTGCGCTCTCCCGCCAGGCGCAGGCGGTGAAGATGGGGGTGAAGGAAGCGCACGGGACGCCGCGTGAGTTCACAACCATTACCGTGACAGACGGGATTGCGATGGGCCATGAAGGCATGCGCTCTTCGCTGCCCTCGCGCGATGCGATTGCGGATACGGTAGAGCTCACCATGCGCGGGCATTGTTATGATGCAATCGTTGGATTGGCCGGGTGTGATAAATCCCTGCCGGGCA
>JANQIB010000074.1 GCA_028282385.1 Alphaproteobacteria bacterium | reverse complement strand
AACCTGGTTAATACACCGTCTGCTGATCTCGGAACTGAAGAACTTGAAGCCGCCGTCAAAAAAATCGCTACGCAGTTTAAAGCCAGAACAAAAAGCATTATCGATAAAGACCTGCTGAAACAAAACTTTCCGATGCTCTATCATGTCGGCAAAGCCTCCCCGCGCCGCCCGCGCCTGATCGAGCTTAACTGGGGCAAGGTCAAGGATCCGAAAATTACAATTGTCGGCAAAGGAATTGTGTTTGATACAGGCGGGCTAAATCTCAAACCACCGCGTTTTATGCTGCTCATGAAAAAAGATATGGGCGGGGCAGCGCAAGCGATCGGCCTTGCCTATATGATCATGGCAATGAAACTGCCGGTAAATTTGAAGCTCCTTGTCTGCGCCGCAGAAAACAGCGTCGACGGCAATGCCTTCCGCCCCGGCGATGTCCTGTCAACCCGCGCAGGCTATACCGTTGAAATCGGCGACACGGACGCCGAAGGACGACTGGCAATTGCCGACGCCCTCACCTATGCCACGGAAGGCAAACCCGAACTTATCGTTGATTTCTGCACCTTGACCGGCGCAGCGCGCGTGGCCCTCGGCGCAGACATCTCGGCCCTATTTGCCAATAAAGACAAAACCGCGCAGGATATCGTCAAAGGCAGTTTTGAATGCGAAGACCCGGTCTGGCAACTTCCACTCTGGGCACCTTATTTCAAATCTTATTCCAGCGACGTCGCAGATTTCGGGAATGACGATTCTACCGGTTATGGCGGCGCTATTAAAGCCGGGCTGTTCTTACAAAAATTTGCCGGGGACAAAACCGACTGGGTGCACCTGGATTGCTTTGCCTGGTCACAAAGCGATACACCGGGCCGGCCAAAAGGCGGCGCCGATACCGGCATGCGCGCGGTCTATCACTATATTGCAAAACGCTTTTCTTAAAGAGCCGCTAAAATCTCCTGAGCAAACTCTGACAGCGTGTCATCCCGCGCGCCCATAATGATAACCCGGTCACCGCTTTTGACATTATTCAAAATTCGTTCTTTCACTTGCACACGGTCTTCTGCCAGATAAACATCCGACCCCCTGATGTCAGGAACAAGGTCTTTCATCTGCACAGACCGATCCGCCGTACCGCCAGCATAATAAGGCTCAACGACAATCAAATGATCCTCACCAGATAAATGATCTGAAAAACAGACTGCCAGTTCTTTTCCTAAAAGTTTGAGAGGTCCGTATCCATGTGGTTGGAAAAAAACAATCAGGCGCCCCGGTGTTTCCTTTAAAGCTGAAAGCGTTGCAGCGATTTTGTCCGGGTTATGCGCAAAATCATCAATGACAGTAATCCCGCTAGCCGTGCCCACAATATCCATCCGGCGTTTTATCCCTTCAAATCGAGAAAGAATGCCTTTGGCCTGACCTTCCTCAACACCAAAAGCCTGTGCCACACCGAGAGCAGCAAAAGCATTTGATTTGTTATGCTTACCCGGCACTTTTAAAGTAATATCCAAACTATTTTCCAGGCTATAAGAGATCACTTTTTCCGGCGGCAAATCCTGCGCCAGTTTACGAACATTCGGACAATCAAAGTTTAAAACGCAGTGATCTGCCTTTTCCAAAAAATTTTTGAATAAAGGCAAAAGTTCCTCCATCGGCTTATGATCAAGCGCAATATTATTCAAAGCGGCAATGGTCGGCCTATAAAGTGCAATCGATCCATCACTTTCATCCGCCTCGGTTACAAACACATCCCCAGCCCCCACCAGGGCAGACGCATAAGGATTATCAGTACTGACAAAATTTTTCATCACGCCACCATTCATCACGGTTGGATCAAATCCTGCCTCAGAGAGAAGAAAAGCAATCATCCCGGTGACCGTTGTCTTACCGCTTGTACCGGCCACGGCGATACGGATTTTCGACTGATTAAAAAGCTCAGCCAAAAGATCGGCGCGTTTTCGGATGGGAATGTTCTTTTCTTTTGCCGCTACAACATCCGGAACAGTGTCTTCAACGGCAGTCGAAATCACCAAAATATCTTCTTCTCCCTGCACAGCGCTGCCATTCTGCGCAAAAAGCTCTATTCCCTGCTCTTTTAAAAAGGTAAATTTTTCAGGTGTTTTGCCCTGATCATAGGCACGATCCGTTCCAGCCACGCTCGCGCCACGCCCCTTGAGGATAAGCGCCAGGGGCATCATCCCGCTGCCGCCGATCCCGCTAAAAATATATCGCTGAGCTGTTTTCAATGTTACTTATTGGTCAGTGACGCCGGACCGGATGAACTGTCACCGCCTGCACTCGGCACAAACGGATTATACCCGGTGCGCTCCGAAGGACTTATTTTCTTTAAGTCCCGATCAGTTTGACCACGGTCGCTATTCAAGGCTGGCTCACCCGGTAAATATTCTTCAAGCACAACCTCATCAGAATGAATCGTATCAAGGCTTTCATATTGCGGCGGCGGATATTCTGTTGCCTTGAGCCCGGTGAAATTAATTACAATTTCATCAGGATAATCATAAATTCCTTTTGACGCGACATCGTAGGTTACACCCGGGATCAATCCATTTACAACATTCGCCATTGTCCATGGCTCAAACTCCAGATCAAAAACTTTTGTGACCGTCCGGTTTCCCGGCGCATCACAAGTCACCGTCAAATCTTTATAGTTTTTATTAATACGGACCGTTTCACCTGTTCGTGCAGGCATAACAACCGTCCCATTATCAAGCAGGCAGCGTGCATGTTCCGCCCCGGGCGTACGCACGGTAATATCTTTTGTCTGGTCAGTCATAACGCTTGCACATCCGCCAAGCGCAAAGGCGGTCATAAACACAGGAAGTAAAAATGAAAATCGCATCGACTGCAGACCTGAAAAGTGAGTGAATCTCTAACCTTTAAAGGATACAGAAAAGGCGGCAGCCTGTCTATGCGGCTTTGGCGCCCTTTGATCCGCCCTGGCTCACTTCAAAGTCAAGCGATTCGCCTTTTTGCTTAACCTTGACCAAGGCACCATCAGGGATTTGCCCTTCTAAAATCATCTCAGCCAGCTTGTTCTGCAGTTCAGTCTGAATCACGCGTTTAAGCGGGCGCGCGCCGTAAGCCGGGTCATAGCCTTTATCAGCCAGCCATTCTTTGGCTTTCGGGTCGATATCCAGAACAATGCGCCGCTGCGACAGAAGATCCCGCAGCCCCTGAAGCTGAATATCCACAATGCCCGTCATGTGCGCCCGCCCCAGACGGCTAAAGAGCAGGATTTCATCAAGGCGGTTTAAGAATTCAGGCCGGAAAGCCGCACGCACAGCATCCATAACCATATTCCGTGCCGTTTCGACATCCTGCCCCTCTTCAAGTTTCACCAGATGCTCTGCACCAAGATTAGAAGTCATGATCAAAACCGTATTGGTAAAATCAACCGTGCGGCCCTGCCCGTCTGTCAAACGGCCATCATCCAGAACCTGGAGCAGGATGTTAAACACATCCGGGTGCGCTTTTTCGATCTCATCAAACAAAACCACCTGGTAGGGCCTGCGGCGCACACTTTCCGTCAAAGCCCCGCCTTCTTCATAACCAACATAGCCAGGCGGCGCGCCAATCATCCGCGCGACAGCATGTTTCTCCATATATTCAGACATATCAATCCGCAGCATGGCCGTGTCATCATCAAACAAAAATTCCGCCAGCGCCTTGGTAAGCTCCGTCTTCCCAACACCAGTCGGCCCCAAAAACAGGAACGAGCCGATTGGCCGGTTGGGATTTTGCAGCCCCGCCCGCGCCCGGCGAACAGCCGCGGAGACAGCCTTAACCGCCTGATCCTGTCCGACCACACGTTCGGACAGCTTGTCTTCCATCGACATGAGTTTTTCACGCTCACCTTCAAGCATTTTATCAACCGGAATGCCGGTCCATTTACTGACCACGGCGGCGATATCATCCGGCGTCACTTCTTCATTAATCAGATCAGATTCGGAAACCTTTGCAGAATCCGCCAGTTTTTGTTCAAGTTCAGGGATCACAGAATATTTAAGTTCGGACGCTTTACTCCAGTCGCTGTCACGCTCTGCGCGTTCCAGATCAATCCGCGCTTTATCAAGCGCCTCGGTGGCTTTTTGCCCGCTGGAGAGCTTTTCTTTTTCAGACGCCCATTTGGACGTCAGATCCGCCGATTTTGATTCCAATTCACCGAGTTCTTTTTCCAGCTTATCCAGACGATCTTTGGAAGCCTTGTCAGTTTCACGCGCCAAAGCTTCCCGTTCAATCTTCAACTGCACGATCCGCCGGTCCAGCTCGTCAATTTCTTCAGGCTTGGAATCTACCTGCATACGCAGACGCGAGGCCGCTTCATCGACAAGATCAATCGCCTTGTCGGGTAAAAACCGGTCGGTAATATAACGGTTGGATAGCGTTGCCGCGGAGACGATTGCCCCGTCCGTAATCCGCACACCGTGATGCGCTTCATATTTTTCTTTCAGGCCGCGCAGGATCGAAATCGTATCTTCGACTGTCGGTTCCTCCGTATAAACAGGCTGGAAACGCCGGGCGAGCGCGGCATCCTTTTCAATATGCTTCCTGTATTCATCCAGGGTCGTCGCACCGACCATATGTAGTTCCCCGCGCGCCAGCGCCGGTTTCAGCATATTCCCCGCATCCATAGAGCCTTCGGCCTTCCCCGCCCCGACAATTGTGTGCAGTTCATCAAGGAATAAAACAATTTCACCGCTGGCCTCCTTGATCTCATCAAGCACAGCTTTCAGGCGTTCTTCAAATTCCCCGCGGAACTTCGCCCCGGCAAGCAGCGCACCGAGATCAAGCGACATCAGCTTTTTATTTTTTAAACTCTCCGGAACATCGCCGTTGACAATCCGCAGCGCAAGTCCTTCAACGATGGCCGTTTTCCCCACGCCCGGCTCCCCGATCAGAACCGGGTTGTTTTTCGTCCGGCGGGACAGAATCTGGATTGTCCGGCGAATCTCTTCATCTCGTCCAATAATCGGATCCAGCTTGCCGCTGCGGGCTGCCGCCGTTAAATCCTGCGCATATTTATTCAGCGCGTCAAACTGCTCTTCCGCACCGGGTGTATCCGCCGTGCGGCCCTTGCGCATGGCGTTAATCGCTTCATTGAGCGCGGCAGGGTTAATCCCGGCGCTTTCCATCATCAGACCGATTTCGGATTTCGCTGCCATGGACAGCGCCTGCAGGATGCGTTCCACCGTGACATATTTATCGCCCGCCTTTTCAGAAAGCTTCAATGCATTATCCAGCATTTTGGCAAGATCATTGGAGACCCGCAATTGTCCCGCCCCCGCGCCGGTCACTTCGGGGAATTTGGCAATCGCGCCGTCAACATCTTTACGCAGGCGCGCTTCGTCTCCGCCTGCCGCCTGGATCAGGCGCGCGGCAATCGCATCTTCATCCTCCAGAATACATTTCAGCAGATGCTCAGGTTCCAGCGACTGATGGTCGCGTCGCATGGCGAGCGTCTGGGCCTGCTGCAGCAGGCTTTTGGATTTTTCAGTAAAGCGGTCGAAATCCATATCCACTCCATTATTATAAAAACCATAAGTAAAATAATGCTTACGTAAGGCAGCTTCAAGGCAAAAGAAAAGGCGGGAACAGGCCCGCCTTTGCCGAAAAGCGCCGTGTTGTATTCCTTAGGCGTCTTCTAATTCAGCTTTGCTCGCTTCGTCGGCACCGGCGGCCAGAATGCTGGCCGGCAGACCAAGATCGTCATCGGCTTTCTGATTGCCGGACTTCTCGGGCGCCTGTTGTTGCTGCTGTTGTGGCTGGCTGTCACGCTGATCGTTCCAGCTATTAATCATGCGCTGATAATGCTCAGCATGCTGGAGGTAACTTTCCGCCATCACCGGATCACCGGATGAGGCCGCGTCCTTTGCCAAAGCCATATATTTTTCACAAATCTGGTGCGCTGTGCCGCGAATACGCACTTCAGGCCCGTTACTGTCAAATACCTGCGACCTGTTCGGGCCATTCTTGCCGCGGCCATTGCCACCACGGTTTCTTGATCTTCTATTCGCACCTGGATGTCTCATTTTTTATAATTCCCTTAACTACCTAAAACTTTAATACCGTTATCTCTTTTTGGTTATCACCATACTGTACACAGGGTTATTCATTACTCATCCACCGAATCATCCACACGTACAACTATACATGATTTTCATATAGTTGCCTATCTGCATCGGTCTTATGTGTAATGTGCTGTCTTCCCGGTCCCAGACAATTCACTCATAACCGACAACAATTTGTTATGAACATGATGAGAATATCCCGACGTCTAAAAATCAATCAACGCCCTTTCTCAATTTTTTTTCTTTTGTCCCCACAAGAGATTTCGAACACCCGGTCAATACCCGCATAATCGGGAATGACCTGTTCCAGAGTCGCATTAGAGTCGTCCACGAGTCTTACCAGTGATTCCGCCTGCCCCTGCCCAGCCTCAAAGAAGGCCCGCCCCCCCTCTTTCAGTCTGTGGGTAAGTTGCCTGAAAATAATTTTATAGGGATCCAAACCTTCTTCGCCGCCATCCAAAGCAAGAATCGGATCGTGATTTTTCACTTCGCGCGGCAGTGAGTCCAGATCGGGATTCGGAATATAAGGCGGATTGGATGTGATGATATCAAAGCGTATTTCATCAGGAAGATTTTCAAACCAGTCGGACGTTATAAACTCCACCCGCTCTTCTACCCCGTGCGCTGCAGCGTTTTCCTTTGCCACTACCAAAGCCCTGTCAGACAGGTCCACCGCCACGGCCCGGGCCTTCGGTAATTCTTTCAGAAGCGCCACAGGGATACATCCCGTGCCGGTGCCAAGATCAAGGATAACTAAAGACACTTCCCTGTCTGCTACAAAATCCAGAACCGCCTGAATCAAAATCTCTGTTTCCGGGCGCGGCGAAAGCGTGTCTTCGGTGACTTTAAAATCGAGCCCCCAAAATTCCTTGGCGCCCAAAATTTTCGACACCGGTTTTCCGGCCAGACGGTCTTTGATATCCGCTTCAAGCTGTTTTTGATCGTCTTCGGAAATATCGAGATCACTCTGTGTAATCAAATCCGCATCGCTGAGATCTAAACGCGCCTTCACAATAGTCCGGATATCCAAAGAAGGATTTTGAACGCCGCCCTGCTCAAGAGCCGCCCGTTTATTTTGCATGAAATCTTTTAGGATCATTCCCCAAGCGCCGCGAGCTTTTGCGCCTGGTCTTCGGTGATCAGGGCTTCGATAATCTCCTCCAGCCCTTCCCCGGCCATGATGCCGTCAAGATTATGCGAAGAAAGATTAATCCGGTGGTCAGTCATCCGGCTTTGCGGGAAGTTATAGGTGCGGATGCGTTCCGATCTGTCGCCGGACCCGATCTGGCCTTTGCGCTCCGCCGCGCGCTCCGCGTCTACCTTTTGCCGCTCATGGTCGTAAATCCGCGTTTTGAGAATGCGCATCGCCTTGGCCTTGTTCTTGTGCTGGGACTTTTCATCCTGCATCGATACGACAATCCCGGTTGGCGTGTGGGTTAATCGCACGGCGCTGTCTGTTGTATTCACCGACTGCCCGCCCGGACCAGACGCGCGGAACACATCCACGCGGATATCAGCTTCGTTCAGTTCAATATCAACATCCTCGGCCTCAGGGAGCACGGCCACGGTCGCTGCCGAAGTATGAACCCGTCCCTGCGTTTCTGTTTTTGGGACACGCTGCACACGATGCCCGCCGGATTCATATTTAAGACGTTCAAACACATTGGCGCCGGAGATTTCGGCAATGATTTCTTTATACCCGCCCAAATCGCTTTCGGACATTTCCATGACCTCGATCTTCCAGCCGCGCGCCGCGGCATAGCCCTTATACATGCCGAATAAATCAGCAGCGAACAGCGCCGCTTCATCCCCGCCCGTGCCGGCGCGGATTTCGATGATCGCGTTTTTCTTATCCGCCGTATCTTTGGGCAGCAGCGCGATTTTGATTTTTTCTTCCAGCGCGGGAATTTTTTCCGCCAGCTCATCAAGCTCTGCCTGCGCCATCTCCTTCATTTCCGGATCGGCAAGCATCTCTTCCGCTGCCTCTTTATCCTCAAGCGCGGTTTTATATTCTTCATAAGTCTCAACCACAGGCGTCAGTTCCCCATATTCCATGGAGAGCTTCTGAAACTCCTCCCCGGACAGGCCCTGCTGTGACATTTGTTCACCAAGGTCTTTATGCTTTGCCGCCAACGGCGCCAGTTTTTCAAGATAGTTCATGATGATTTCTTATATAGGTTTCAGGCATAAGCGCAAAGTACATAGAGATATAACTTATTATTTTTTCTCATTTAAATAATTGACGTCCTTATTTATTTTCTATAATTAAAAACTATATAAATAAAAGGTATTAAATTCATGAAATTAGATGGCCTCTTTTATGAAGTCTGCAGACCTATGCCTGTAGATACGGAGTTTGTAGGATCAACTTGGGAAGATGAACCTGATGACCCCAGATCATTCAGTATTGACGAAATTAAATATGCAACAAACGCTGATCTTGCTTTTTCCGCCGTTAAGGGAACGGGCTGTTATATAAGCTTTTTAAAAGAGACAGAGGGTAGTTTATTGGCAGGCGAGGCTCCTATTAGGGAATCTATAGAAGAATTTCATCAAAGAGTTGCACAAGAAGGGAAGCCTGGACAGTTTATCAAATTTACATCACATAGTGAAATGGGTGGAACAGATGATGGCAGTGTCTGTATAATTGCAAACATCGACTATTTGATCCTAGATAGTGTAAATAGTATTGATGAAGACAACCCGGCAAAAGGAACGCGAATTACGCTGAAGGATGTCGGGCGTTCCCTTTGGGTTACAGAATCTATTGAGACTGTTAAATCAAGATTAAGAAGCAATTCTGCTTCGCCTGTAGCAGATACGGAACCCTCCCAAGCCCCTCATTTATAATATTTAAGCTGCTTCTTTTGTTTCTGTTTTCAAATTTTGGATTTCTTCGGCTTTGTTCTCAACCATCTCAACAATGTGATCGACGATAGAACTATCTCCGTCATGGAAACGATGGGCTTTTTCCCCGCCAATGTAAATTTGATGGGTGCCCTGCCCGCCGCCGGTGAGACCGATATCGGTCATCAGCGCTTCGCCGGGGCCGTTGACGACGCAGCCGATAATCGAGACCGTCATCGGCGTGGTGATATGAGCAAGACGCTCTTCAAGCTCTGTTACCGTGTCTATCACCTGGAATTGCTGGCGCGCACAGGACGGACAGGAAATCACATTCACCCCGCGGTGGCGCAGGCCAAGACTTTTGAGAATATCAAATCCAACCTTGATTTCCTCCACCGGATCGGCGCTCAAAGACACACGGATCGTATCGCCGATCCCGGCCCAAAGAAGATTCCCGATCCCGATTGCACTTTTAATCGTCCCGGTGCGTAAACCGCCTGCTTCGGTAATTCCAAGATGAAGCGGATAGTCACAGGCCTCCGAAAGTTGTTGGTAAGCGGCAACTGCTAAGAACACATCAGAGGCCTTGCAGGAAATTTTGAAATTAAAGAAATCATGATCTTCAAGGATCTGAATATGGCGCAGCGCACTGTCGACCATCGCTTCCGGGCACGGCTCGCCATATTGTTCGAGCAAGTCACGCTCGAGCGAGCCCGCATTAACACCAATGCGGATCGAACAATTATGATCCTTGGCCGCTTTAACAACTTCGGCCACGCGCTCCGCCGAGCCGATATTCCCCGGATTAATCCGCAAACAGGCCGCGCCGTTTTCCGCCGCTTCAATCGCGCGCTTATAATGAAAATGAATATCGGCCACGACCGGTACGGTCACTTCGGGAATGATTTGTCCCAGCGCCGCGCTGCTTTCTTCATCCGGACAGGAAACACGGACAATATCCGCGCCCGCCACTTCAAGGTCGCGGATCTGTTTTATCGTGGCCGGAATATCGGTCGTCAGCGTATTGGTCATGGACTGCACCGTGATCGGCGCATCCCCGCCGACCGGGACGTCCCCCACCCAGATTTTCCGGCTTTTGCGCCGGTCAATACTCCGCCACGGGCGGATATGTGTGTGATCTGCTGAAACCATGGGGTTTATGTGCAGGTTTTTAGTAGTTTTTTCAAGGTTTATCGGTCTTTCACAAGCTCATCCGCATCAAGAACAACGTTCTTCTTCACCTCGGCCTTGCTGCCGAGAGAGACAAGATATTCACCATCAACACGCAAATGAAAACCGCCGGCATTCCCGGTGCTTAAAGTAAGCCCGTCTTCATCAGGCACCAGATACTGATCCCCGGATTCTAAAATCCGCTGGACGATGACACCGCCTTCACTGTTTTTAATTTCAATCCAGCTGCTTTCCTGAACCTCTATGACAATCCGGTTTTCAGGTTTTGGCGGGCCTTCCACCTCTGGTTCCAAAAGCTGTGCGTCATCCGGTGAAGCAACAATCGCCGGCGCTTCATTCACAGAAGACTGCCGGAGCTCTTCCGGTACGGGTGGAATGGTCTTACGCGCCACAGCGCCCTGATCATACTGAATAATCGCCCAGACCCCGATCAAAAGGATCAGGGCCAGTAAACTGCCAACAACGGTAAAAAAATTCGGCGCTTTGCTTTCTGAAGCTGTAACCGGAAAATGTAGTTCAGGATTTTTGGCCCGCCCTGCCGTTTGCTGTTTAAACAGCTGAACCATCTGGTCTCCATCCAGGCCGAGATATTCAGCATAAGAACGGACAAAACCAATTGCGTAAACGCGGCCGGGCAGAGCTTCCAGATTTCCCGTTTCAAGCGCTTCAAGCTGAGACGCACGAATACGTAAGACGCTTTCAACATAAGGCAGGCTCTGTCCGTAATACTCCCGCGCACGGCGTAAAATCTCCCCGACCGTCAGGTCGGCATAGCTCTCCTCCGGGGGAGGCATCTGCTCATACTGCGCTTGAGACATAACCCCTAAGATACGGGAAAACAGGGAATTTTTAAAGCTATAATGTCAGGACTGATCCAACCCGTAGGCTTCGTGCAAGGCACGGACGGCAAGTTCGAGATAGTCTTTTGCAATCAGGACGCTGATCTTGATCTCCGAGGTTGAGATCACGTGAATACTCACCCCCTTTTCGGCCAGCGCGGAGAACATGGTCTGCGCCACACCCGCATGCGAACGCATGCCAATCCCGACAACAGAAACTTTGACAACCTCTTTATCCGTGCGGATTTTGACATCCTTTAAATCTTCCTGACCGGCAAGGATATCGATCGCCTTCTGCAGCTCCCCTTCAGGTACGGTAAAGGTCATATCCGTTACCTGCCCGTCTTCGGACACGTTTTGCACGATCATATCGACATTGACACTGCTGTCTGCCAGCGGTCCGAACACCTTGGCCGCAACCCCTGGCACATCAGGCACATTAAAAAGTGTAACCTTGGCCTCGTCTTTGGCAAAAGCAATCCCGTTCACAATATGTTGTTCCATAATATCCTCCTCTCGCGTGACCAGCGTTCCGGGCAGGTCACTTCCTATTTTATCTTCAAAACTTGATAACACCTGGATCGGCACATCGCGCTTATAGGCCATTTCAACCGAACGGACCTGCAGGACCTTGGTGCCCAGAGACGCCAGCTCCAGCATTTCTTCATATGAAATCCTGTCAATTTTGCGCGCGCCTTTTTCAATCCGCGGATCGGTCGTGTAGACCCCGTTTACATCCGTATAGATATCGCAGCGCTCTGCATTTAATGCCGCGGCCAGGGCCACCGCCGTTGTATCCGATCCGCCGCGCCCCAACGTTGCAATCCGGCTGCGCTCTGAAATACCCTGGAAACCGGCCAGCACAGCCACTTCCTGTTCAGCAAAACGCTTTTCCATTTCTTCCGTATTAATCTCTTCAATCCGTGCCTTGCCATGCACATTGCTCGTGACAATCGGCACCTGCCAGCCAAGCCAGGACCGAGCCGATACGCCGCGCTTTTGCAAAGCGATTGCCATCAGGCCGGCCGTCACCTGTTCCCCGCTACTCACCACCGTGTCATATTCGCGCGCGTCATAAAGCGGGGAAATCTCTGAGCAGTAATTGACAAGCTTATTGGTCACACCGGACATGGCCGACACAACGACGGCCACTTCATTGCCGCGCGCCACTTCTGCAGCGACTTTATCAGCCGCGCGCTCAATACGCTCGCAATCGGCAACCGATGTGCCCCCGAATTTCATGACAATCCGTGCCATGGATTTTTGACCTCATTTATGGTTTAAGGAGATATGCATAGCGTCAATGAAGCAGAAATTCAAAACTTTTCCAAAGATTCCGCCCATTGGTGGGACGAAACCGGGCCGTTTGCGCCCCTGCATCAATTAAACCCGGCACGGCTGTCTTATATCAAAGCGCAGATCTGCAACCATTACGGGAAAGATGAAAAAGATATAAAGGCCTTAAAAAACCTGTCCGTTCTGGATATTGGCTGCGGCGGCGGGCTGGTCTGTGAACCGCTGGCGCGCATGGGCGCGGACGTTACCGGCCTCGATGCGGATGCGCAGGCGGTCGGCGTGGCCAAGGACCATGCCAAAGAAAACAGGCTGGAGATTGATTACCGCGCCGAAAGCGCCGAAAAGCTTGTCGATGAAAAAACACGCTTTGATGTTGTGCTGGCACTTGAGATCATCGAACATGTCAATGACCCGGACAACTTTGTCAAAACAGTTTGCAGTCTTGCCAAGCCCGGCGGCTTGGTCATTTTCTCAACTCTGAACCGCAATCCAAAATCCTATGCGCTTGGGATTGTCGCCGCGGAATATGTCCTCGGCCTTGTACCCAAAGGCACACATGACTGGAATAAATTCATCAAACCGGCAGAGCTGAGCAAAATGCTCCGGGTGGCGGGCGCAGAAGCAAAAGACCTTTGCGGCCTACGCTACAACCCGTTTAACAAGAGCTTTACACTCGATAAGCATGATCTGGATGTGAATTATTTTGTGAGTGCTAAATCGAATTAAGAAATAGCATACCGGGCATGTAATGCTTCAATACGCGCCTGAACGCCTTCTGCACAATTGTTGCCAAGGACAGTAATTTCATTAATGGAACCATTGTGAGCAAAAGCTTGCGGTACTGGCGCCGCTTTTATTATACCTTCTTCCAAATCACCAATCTGGTATATAACCTCACCGGAATAACCTATGTCAGATGTAACAAAAATTCCGTCAATCGCTTTTGAATCTGGCATGAGGGTCAGTTTGCTACCTTCCCGGTCGATATAGGCACAAACTTCCGAGAACTTTTTTAAGAGACCTGGTGATTTAATTTTTTTGTTTTTCCACATAATTTTACCTTCTCCTTATTAACACCTTCCAAGTTAAAGGCAGATATATCAATCCTTATTTATTATGTCAACAATAATCTTTGGTTCTTTTTCTCCTTAAAATCCATGCTATCCTCCTCATATGTCTAGATTCTTTTTTATCCTCATGGTGATCGCGATGCTCCTGACACTGGCCTCTCTGGTGGTCGGGCTGATCGGTATGATCAAAGGCGGCGAATTTAACAAAAAATACGGCAATCGCCTGATGCGTGCCCGGGTGAGTATGCAGGGCCTTGCCATTGGATTATTTGTCCTTGCGGTATTAACGGCAGGATCTGAGTAAAAGTAATTTGAAACACAAAGGACACAAAGTAAAACAAAGTCATGACAGTTTATAGAATTGATGAAACAACAAATAGATTGTCAAAAGATATTCTTGATGCAGCTTTTTATATTCATACGCATCTAGGACCCGGCCTTCTTGAGAAGGTTTATGAAGAAAGTCTTTGCCATGTTTTACAAAAAAAAGGGTTTTCTGTTGAAAAGCAAAAGATTTTACCCGTAACTTTTGATGATATTTATATAGAGGCAGGTTTTAGAACTGATTTAATTGTTGATGACACAATTATAATTGAACTTAAAGCCTGTGAAAAAATCCTGCCTGTGCACGAAGCACAACTGCATACTTATTTAAAACTTTCAAAAAAGCCTCTTGGCTTGATTCTTAATTTTAACGTTAAATCATTAAAAGACGGCATCAAAAGAATTGCCATGGCCCAAAATCAGAAAGAAAACTTTGTCTAACTTTGTGACCTTTGTGTTAAAAATAACTAAAAGGAAAAATGATGAAAATACTTGTCCCGGTTAAAAGAGCAGTTGATTACAACGTCAAAATCCGCGTCAAAAGCGATGGCAGCGGCGTTGAGCTCAATAATGTCAAAATGTCGATGAACCCGTTTGATGAAATCGCGATCGAAGAAGCCACGCGCCTGAAAGAGGCCGGCACGGCAAGCGAGATTGTGGCCGTGACAATAGGCCCGGAAAAAGCACAGGAAGTTATTCGTACAGCAATGGCAATCGGCGCGGATCGCGGAATTTTAGTGCAAACCGACGCACCGACCGATATTGGCGGGGTGGAACCCTTGGCCGTGGCCAAAACGCTCAAAGCCATCATCGACAAGGAAAGCCCGGACATGGTCATCATGGGAAAGCAATCGATCGATGATGACAGCAATCAGACCGGCCAAATGCTGGCCGCACTGCTCGGCTGGCCGCAAGGCACCTTTGCTTCAAAAGTCGAAGTTGCAGATGGCGTGGTCAATGTCACGCGCGAAATTGACGGCGGGCTGGAAACATTAAATCTAAAACTGCCCGCGATTATCACAACCGATTTACGCCTGAATGAGCCCCGCTACGCCAAGCTGCCGGACATTATGAAGGCCAAGAAAAAAGAACTGGAGGTTCTCAAACCTGAAGATCTCGGCGTCGATTACACGCCGCGCCTGTCCGTTGTCAGTGTCAAAGAACCTGAAGAGCGTAAAGGCGGCGGTAAAGTGGCCGATGTTGATGAATTGATTGATAAACTGAAAAACGAAGCGAAGGTGATCTGATATGCCCGTCCTTGTGATAGCCGAACATGATAACGCATCAATAAAACCCGCCACGTTAAATACGGTCACGGCCGCCGCCGCAATTGACGGCGACGTTCATATCCTGGTCACCGGATCAGGGTGTGATGGCGCAGCTCAGGACGCGGCCAAAATTGCCGGCGTGTCCAAAGTTTTAAAAGCTGATGATGCGTCTTTGTCGCATGAGCTGGCCGAAAATGTTGCGCCGGTGATTGTCAGCGCCGCGGATGCCTATTCGCATATCCTTGCTCCGGCGACGACCTTTGGGAAAAATGTGATGCCGCGCGCTGCCGCGCTTTTGGATACACAGCAAATTTCCGATATTACCAAGGTAATTGACGGGGAAACATTTGAACGCCCCGTCTATGCCGGGAACGCAATTGCAACTGTCAAATCATCTGATGCCAAAAAAGTGATTACCGTGCGCGGCACGGCCTTCGATGCCGCCGAGGCCGAGGGCGGCAGCGCAAGCGTAGAAGATCTTGGCGGCGCCAGTGACAGCGGCCTGTCCTCTTATGTCGGATCAGAACT
>JANQIB010000059.1 GCA_028282385.1 Alphaproteobacteria bacterium | reverse complement strand
GGTTTGCACAGGGCAGGGGTTGCCATCGTATTATCAATGATCAGTGGAATGCCGGCCTCTTCGGCGACTTTGGCAAGTCCTTCCATGTCGGCAACGACGCCTTCGGGGTTGGACAGGCTTTCGGCAAAGATTGCTTTTGTGTTTGGTTTAAGGGCCGCGCGCGCCTCTTCGGCGTTATCAGGATTGAATGTTGTACTTTCCCAGCCAAAACAATCCGGGAAGATCTGGGCGAACTGGGTCAGCGATCCGCCATAAAGCTTGCAGGAACTGACAACGTGATCACCCGGACTCATCAGTGCGCTCATCACCAGAAGCTGCGCCGCATGGCCGGACGAGGCGCAGGTCGCCGCAACGCCGCCTTCCAGCGCGGCCAGTTTTTCTTCCAACGCGCCGACGGTCGGGTTGGTCAGGCGGGAATAAACAAAGCCTGCCTTGCGCAGGGCAAAGAGGTCTGCGCCATGCTCGGCATTCTCAAAGACAAAGCCTGTGGAATGGTGAATAGGAATGGTCCGCGCGCCTGTTTCGGAATCAGGCCCGCAGCCGGAATGGATTGAAAGGGTTTCAAGACCTTGTGGTTTTTCTGGGGGGGGGTCAGTGCTCATCCAAACATTAGACGGGATTCGGACAGGGGGGTCCAGAGTTGTCTTTGGTCAGATGTATGGCTTTTTGATGCACCCATGGTCTTCGCCAGGATCGATAGATTTTAGTCTGAAATTTATCTTCACAGGTATGGTGAAACCATCTTCATGTTTTATAGAAGCTGCTGAAAAACTCTTGGTTAGGCTGTTAATGCCGCCATGCCCTTCGAGGAGAGGCATTTGATAAGTATTGGAAATCTGAAAACGAAGTTTTGTTCTGGCTTGTTGAAGTGTTTTATTTATCGCTTTGAAATGTTGGTCTGGGTTGCGTCTCAGAGAGGCAGTGATTTGCTTTTTCTTTGCTGAAAGGGATAGGCTTCCAAATACTTTCACTCCCCCATCTGCTGTGCAAACGCTAATATCGGCCTGAGCTTTATTCAGGAATGTTTGGTTCAGTAATTCCGCATTTGAATCAGTGACAGGCAGACGATCCTGTTTGTGTTCGCTTGCTATAGCCGTTCCTGTGGTAAGGAGAACTGTTGTAACTGTAAGAGCATTGACGGTTCCTAGGAATGTTGAAGATATACTCATAACATAAATCATGCATAAATTATTTACTGGATATGCGTTTATTACATGGGTTTGTGTGTATGTAAATAAATCTCAGGTTGTTCTCCACACTTCAAGTTGTAAGGTATTATTTTACCTCAATATTATCCTTCTGAAATAGCGTTATTTTTCTTGACTTGGGGTGTGTTTTTGCCCTACATAAGGCCGACTTTAAACGATAGCTAAGGAAAAAGAGATGCAAACCTATTCTGCAAAACCCTCAGAGATTGAGAAAAAATGGGTGGTTGTGGACGCAGACGGCGTTGTTTTGGGACGTCTGGCAACGATTATTGCTACGCGCCTGCGCGGCAAGCACAAGCCAACCTACACCCCGCACATGGATGACGGAGACAATGTCATCGTGATCAACGCCGATAAGGTCCGCCTGACCGGTAAAAAAGCGGACAATGAAACATTTTACTGGCACACGGGCTATCCGGGCGGGATTAAAGGCCGCACGATGGGTGAGATCCGTGATGGTAAGCATCCGGAGCGCGTGGTTGAAAAAGCCGTTGAGCGCATGATCCCGCGTGGTCCGCTTGGCCGGGCGCAGATGAAAAATCTGTATGTCTATGCTGGCACGGAGCACAAGCACGAAGCCCAAAAGCCTGAAGCGCTTGATGTGGCTTCCATGAATGCAAAGAATAAGAGATAGGATTAAGAAACCATGGCAAAAGCTGAAGAAAAAACAACTTTAGAAGATCTGGCAAAAACGGTTGCTGAGACAACCCAGGATGCAGCCAAGGACGAACAAAGCGCACCTGCGGCGCCGAAAGAGCCTCAGATTGATGATCTGGGCCGCGCCTATGCAACCGGTCGCCGGAAAGAATCTGTGGCCCGCGTCTGGATCAAGCGCGGTAGCGGCAAGGTTCAGGTCAACGGTAAAACACAGGAAGAATATTTTGGTCGTCAGACCCATCTTCTGGTGCTGAACCAGCCATTCCTGATTACTGACCGCGTTGGCCAGTTCGACATTACCTGCACAGTCAAAGGTGGTGGTCTGTCCGGTCAGGCGGGCGCGATCCGTCACGGCCTGTCCCGCGCGCTGGAAAACTTTGAGCCGGAACTGCGCGGCGCACTGAAAAAGGCTGGCATGCTGACCCGTGATGCGCGTGTGGTTGAGCGGAAGAAAATCGGCAAGCACAAAGCCCGTCGCTCCAAACAATGGGCGAAGCGTTAACGGTTTTATAAATGCTTTCTAAAAAAGACGCTTTTGAGCGTCTTTTTTATTGACATAGCTATAAAATTAACTTATGTAAAATTAAGTTTTAATAAAGGAAAGCACAATGTCATTTCAAATAGAAGCCTTGGAGCCGTCACCATCAGGGATTAAAACTCCTTGGACAGAAGCTTTAGCTGCTCATATCGCGGAAAAAATTGGGCTAGATGAGCCATTGAATATTACATTTAATTCTAATGGAGAAGGGATTGTTATTGCTGAAGATGCTGATGCTGTTTGGGGATTGCGACAAGCTATAGGCAAGCAAACATATGCGATTTCTTTGTTGTGGAATGATGGCACAGAAGCTGGATTCGAACTTATGACATGGTGCCGTGAGCAAAGCGATGTTGATTTAGCAAGTGAAACAAATCGTGAGTTCAAGAGAATACTTGGATATACAGAAAGTTTGTGTGATCGCAATCTAACTTATTTTGTATCACCTAGAGCTGTTGCAGAATTGTTTGAGCGCGGGGATATTCACGACACCTGTCGTCCGAGTGGTGGAGGGGCTACGCAAGAAATAACAATTGATAATTTCACTCACGATTTTGGCGAGAATAACAAATATAGGGCAGTTAAGAGAGATGGAACATTTCACCGAACTAACGGTGGAGACAAAAGAAGGCTTTATTTTGCATCAGTTATGCCATAGCTAGCACTTCGAACGTCCCGGACGTTTGAATAATCTCTTTGTGTCTTTGTGTCTTCGTGGTTAAATTTCATATGACACTCCTCCCTTACAAAAACATCATGCCGACCATTGGCGAGAAGGTGTTTATTGCCGAGACCGCGCGGGTGATAGGTGATTGCGAAATTGGTGATGAAAGCAATATCTGGTTTGGCTGTACGCTGCGCGGGGATGTCCATGAAATCCGCATCGGCGCGCGGACCAATATCCAGGACGGTTCGGTTATTCATACAACCCGGAATGTCTCCGGTACTTATATCGGCGATGAGGTGACGGTCGGGCATATGGCACTGCTCCATGCCTGCACGGTGGGGAATCGCGCCTTTATCGGCATGGGCGCGATTATTCTCGATGAAGCGGTTGTTGAGGATGAGGCGATGCTGGCTGCCGGGGCAATGCTCACGCCGGGCAAGCGCATTCCTTCAGGTCAGCTCTGGGCCGGGCGTCCGGCAAAATATATGCGCGATCTAACGGCAGAGGAACTCGCGTTCTTTAAGCAATCTTCGGAGAACTATGTTCAGCTTGGTCAAGAGTATCTTCTGAATAAAACTCAGGAACATCGCTATTGAGAAGTGTTTTTCTGCGTTCTTTAGGCATGGCGGTCCAGAGTCTAAAATAATTTTTAAGAGTGTCAGCGAAAATCATAACGCTCTGTTTATCTTCACTATTTGTAATTAAAACATTGTTTTGCAATCCAGCCCTTCTTGCGGCTTTACGAAAACGCCGCCTCAGCTTTTGTTGCATTTTACGATCATGTTGGCCGCCTGTATCTGTTTTAAAAGCACCTCCCATAGGTTCGTCATCATATATTGCGTCAGCGAAAGTGTAGTGTAATTGATCGATCTCATTGCGAAGCATGAGTCGGTAACCATTTGAGGCATTGACCAGTTTAAAGTTGTCAATGGCCGCTAACCTACAATTTGTGAGGATGTCTTCTTTTAGCTGTTTTAATTCTCTGCCTGTATTAATATGGAGAGGGATAGCCAGTTCAAAAATCTCTGTTATCGGGTAGTCCTCGTCAGAAGATATAAGATTGAAGGCCGGAGGCGATCTTTCCTCATTCGTGTCTCTTGTGTTATTTTCCACGGGCATTTAGTTGTACTCTTGGACTGTTTTTATATGAAAAAAACTTAATAAAGACAGCCGGAATTTTAAAGCATTTTTTTCACGTAAGTACCCGGCGCAGCGCAGAATCCCGTCCCAGTTGAGTGTGCGTTGACTTGTTCACCCGCAGGTTTTCTGATCCAGTCTTGCCAATGCGGCCACCAGGATCCGGCATGCTCTTGTGCGTTGTCCATCCATGCCTGCGCTGCGGTGTCCGTGTTCTTATTCGTCCAGTAACAATATTTGTTTTTGTGGGGCGGATTGATCACGCCGGCAATATGGCCTGATCCGGACAGGACAAATTCACAGGGACCGCCAAAGAGGTGCGGGCCTTCAAAAGTGGCGCGCCACGGCGCAATATGATCATCGCGCGCAGATAGAAAATAAGACGGGGTTTTAATCGCCGATAAATCAATCGATACGCCATCCAGTTTGGTGCCGCCTTTTTCGATGAGCTTGTTATCGCGGTACATATTCTTGAGATAAAAACCGTGCATGGACGCAGGCAGGTTGGTGGAATCATCATTCCAGTAAAGCAGGTCGAAGGAAAACGGTTCCCGCCCCATCATGTAATTATTGACAACAAACGACCAGATCAGGTCATTGGCGCGGAGCATGGCAAAAGTCTGCGCCAGTTGCCGCCCGTCCAGGATGCCGCTCTGGCCCATTGTCTTTTCGAGCAGTTCGATCTGTTCATCACTGGTAAAGAGTTTGAGCTCTCCCGCATTTTCAAAATCCAAAAGCGTGGTCAGAAAGGTCGCGCTTTTGATTTTCTTATCCTGTTTTTTATCTTTGAGATAGGCAAGCGTCATGGCCAGCAAGGTTCCGCCAATGCAGTAGGCAATCGTGTTGACGCTTTTCTCGCCAGTGGCGTTTTCAATTTCTGTGATGGCATCCAGAATGCCGCTTTGCATGTAATCTTCAAAACGCAGGTGCCCAAGGTCGGGGCCGGGATTGACCCAGGAGATCATAAAGACGGTATGGCCTTGCTCGGTGAGCCATTTGACAAATGAATTCTCCGGCTTCAGGTCGAGGATATAATATTTATTGATCCAGGGCGGGATAATCAAAAGCGGGGTTTTAAAGACCTTATCCGTTGCCGGTTCATATTGGATCAGCTCCATAATCTCATTCCGGGCGATCACCTTGCCGGGGGTACAGGCGATATTTTTGCCAAGGTGAAAGGCCTTGTAATCAGTCATTGAGATTTTAAGCTGCCCGCCGCCGCGTTCCAGATCTTCGATGAAATTCTCAAGGCCGCGGATCAGGTTTTCCCCGTTTGTATTAACGGTTTCTTTGAGAACATCCGGGTTAGTTAGCCAGAAATTTGTCGGAGAGAGAGCATCGGCATACTGGCGCGTGATGAAATCCAGCCGCGCGCGCATTTGCGGGTCCAGGTCTTCGGCATGGTCAACGCTGCTCTGTAACCAGTTTGCCGTCATCACGTAGGTTTGTTTGAGAAAATCAAAATAGGGATTGGCCTCCCAGGCTTTATCCTGAAAACGCTTATCTCCGCGGGCCGGGGAAAAAAGGGCCTCAACGGTTTCACCGCGGGCCCGCGCCGCGCTGTTTTCCATTAGAGACATCCAGCTTTTCATATAGGCGCTTTGCAGGCCGGCCAGTTTTTTGGGATCTTCCATCAGGCTGTGCCAGTATTCTCCCCAGGCTTGTGCGGCGCCAAGCGGGTCGAACGGGGTGTCGGGCAGGTTTTTGATCTGCAAGGCAACGGCCCTCTGGATCAGGGGCAGGGCTTTCAGGCTGACATTCGCAATGATCCGGCCCAGGGCTGCCGGGTCAGGAAAGGGGTCAGCGGCCTTGGTGTGGCCGTTACTATTCATCTTTTTTACATTCATATCAGTAGATTATATAGATCAGTTAAAGCATTATGAGAATGCCTGAAGATAGCATGCAAATCAATATGCATACAAAATGCCAGTTTGGTTTTGGGGGCATTGAAATCAATGCGGACAAAAGCACCGAAGCCCTTGAAAGTTAGATGCTTTTGTTCCACGATGCGCTTACAACGAGCCTAGCTTTAAGAGGAATTGCCCGTGCCCAGAGTATTTTCATATTTATTTCTGATTTTATTTTCCATGACGTTATCGGCCTGCGAAACAACCGGGAGTTGGCTGAAGGGATTTGATGAAGATGATGGCAGGTCGGAGATGGCACAGGAACAGACAATTGAACCTCTGCCAATGGATGGGTCCGGGACCTACGATCACGCGATGGGCGGCAATCTTGAAAAACTTCGCCGGGCATCAACAAATTATTACGGTGGGTTTGGAGACCGCCAGCCACCCCAGGCCATCGATACGTCCGGCGCGGCTTCTGCCATGGACCCGGATGTTGAGATTTACCCGATAGACGGGTCTTATGCACCGGGCTCGGTGTTACAGCCTTCGGCCTTTGAGAGCCCGCCAATGTCTTATGAGTATCAGTCCATGTTTCCTGAGCTTGGTGGGGTAGCGCCGGCGCGCCGGTCGTCCCATGTTGCATCGTCGGGCGGCACAGGCGGTGGAAAAGCACTTGCGCCTGTTTTGGGAGGCGGGGAGCGGCCCAGCCAGATTTTCTTTCGGCATGGTTCTTCGCGTCTTGGCGGCGGGGATAAAAATGTGCTGAACCAGGTGGCCGAGCAGGCAAAATTTTCACCGGTCATGCATGTTGCTGTGGATGGGTATGCTTCAAAGCGTACCGCCGTCAGTGATCCTGTCTTATCTGCCAAGATCAACCTGCGTCAGTCCCTGGAACGTGTGAATTCAGTGTCTTCTTATCTGATTGAACAGGGTGTCCCGGGGGAAAAACTCAAAACCTCAACTTACGGCGATACCAGGCTCTCCAGCCAGGGGGAAGCCTATGACCGGCGCGTGGATATCATAACGGGCAGCCAATAGGAACAAGATGAGTAAATCTTTTAAAATTGGGATTGCCGGGCTCGGAACGGTTGGTGCAGGTCTGGTTGATCTTCTCCAGAAAAACGGTGCGGTGATTGCGGCGCGGGCCGGGCAGCCAATTGAAATCGTTGCCGTCAGTGCGCGCGATCAAAACAAGGATCGCGGTGTTGATCTCTCCTCTTATGCATGGGCAGAGGGGCCGGCGGATTTGCTGTCCCAAGACCTTGATTGCGTGGTGGAGCTCATTGGCGGCGAAAACGGGCCGGCTCTGGATCTGGTTTCCGGCGCTCTTGATCAGAAAATAAGTGTGGTGACAGCCAATAAAGCCCTGCTGGCTCATCATGGTTTGAGCCTGGCAGAAAAG